>JACQAG010000071.1 GCA_016195085.1 Pseudomonadota bacterium
CCACGCTCCGGAGCGCGGGCCCCCCCCACTCCCCCCCCGGGAGGGCCGGGGAGGGGGTGCGCCGCACCCCCGCCCCGGGCCTCCCTGGGCGGGCGTGGGGGGGGCCCGCGCTCCTGAGCGTGGCGAAGGAGCGTGGGAGGGTGAGGGTTTTCTAGCCCGCCTGTTGCCCATTTCCCCGGGCTTCGGCTAAAGAACCCCCATGCGCTTCAAATCAGGCGAAGAGTTCCGCGAATGGCCCGCCAAGGCGGTGACGATATTCGGCATGTCGGGCGTCGGCAAAACCACGCTCGCCGGGCTCCTGCAGCGCAGTGGCTGGTTCCACTATTCCGTCGATTACCGCATCGGCACCCGCTACATGGGCGAGCACATCATCGACAATTTTAAGCGCGAGGCGATGAAGGTGCAGTTTCTGCGCGATCTGCTGCTGTCCGATTCGATCTATATCTGCTCGAACATTACCTTTGAAAATCTGAGCCCGCTCTCGACCTACACGGGCAAGCCCGGCAACACGGCGCTCAAGGGCATCCCGTTCGCGGAATACCAGCGCCGCCAAGAGCAGCACCGCGAAGCGGAGATCCGCGCGCTCCTCGATGTTCCCGAATTCATCCAAAGGGCGCGCGACATTTATCGGTACGAGCATTTCATCTGCGATACGGGCGGCAGCCTGTGCGAAGTGGCGGATCCCTCAGACGCTTCGGACCCGGTGCTCAGATGCCTGTCGGACACCAGCCTTCTCCTCTATATAGAAGGCAGCGAACAGCACACGAAGATGCTGGTCGACCGCTTCCGCGACGATCCGAAGCCCATGTACTACCGGCCCAAGTTCCTCGACGAGAAATGGGCCGAGTACAAATCGATCTACGGCATCATCGGAGACAACGACGTCCCTCCCGACGACTTCGCCGCCTGGGGCTTCGAGCAGCTCCTCCACCATCGCCTTCCCATCTACGAAGCCATCGCCCGCAATCACGGTTACCGGGTGCACATGGAGGAATTGCGCGGCATTAGGGCGCAAACGCCGCAACAGGCGGAGGAAGACTTCGTAGCCCTTGTTTCGCGCGCCATCGACCTGCAATAGATCCCACTCATGCCGATCAAGATCCCCAATGATTTGCCGGCCCGTCTGACGCTTGAGCATGAAGGCGTCATGGTCATGACGGAAGCGACGGCGCTCCGCCAGGACGTCCGCCCTCTGCGCATCGGGCTCCTCAACCTCATGCCCAACAAGGTCAAGACCGAAACGCAGTTCGCCAGGCTCATCGGCGCAACGCCGCTGCAGGTCGAGCTCACCCTCGTCAAGATCACCGGTCACACGCCGAAGAACACCCCGGCTGAGCACATGATCGCCTTCTACAGCGACTGGGAAGACATCAAGCGCCGGAAATTCGATGGCTTCATCGTCACCGGCGCCCCGGTGGAGCAGCTCGACTTCGAGGACGTCACTTATTGGGACGAGCTCTGCCGCATCTTCGATTGGACCCAGACCAATGTGCATTCGACGATGAACATTTGCTGGGGGGCGCAGGCGGCGCTCTGTCACTTTCACGATGTGCCGAAGCACGCCTTGCCGAAGAAGGCCTTCGGCGTCTATCGCCACCGCAACCTCAACCCGTCCTCGCCGTACCTGCGCGGCTTTTCGGACGACTTTATGATTCCCGTCTCGCGCTGGACCGAGAACCACCGCACCGACCTGCCGAATGGCAAAGGCCTTGAGGTCCTGATGGAGTCCGACGAAGCCGGTCTCTGCCTCGTCGCCGACGCGCCGCGCCGTGCCCTCCACATGTTCAACCACATCGAATACGACACCAATTCGCTGAGCGAGGAATATTGGCGCGACGTCAAGGCGAGCAAGCCGATCGAGCTGCCGGTCAACTATTTTCCGAAGAACGATCCCAAGGCGCCGCCGGAAAATCGCTGGCGCAGCCACGCCCATTTGTTGTTCGGCAACTGGATCAACGAAGTCTATCAGACGTCGCCATTCGATCCCGAAAGGATCGGAGAATAGAATGCGATGGGCGTGGGTTGACCCATCCCACCGCCGGGCTCGCATAGGGTTTCCTTTGCTTTTGCCGAAACCCGGGACTACACCTCTCAGTCCCTCGACTAGGCTCAACAACCCGACGACTTAGAGCGACCATGACGACCGCCCCGCCAGCGCTCGATGCGTTGCGCCGCGAGATCGACGAGATCGACGACGCCATCCACGATCTCATCCTCAGACGCGCCGAGATCGTGCGCGAGATCGGCCGAGTGAAGACGAGCGTGGCCTCGCCGATGCTGCGCCCGGCCAGGGAAGCCCAAGTGCTCAGGCGCCTGGCCCGCCGCCATCGCGGCCCCGTGCCCATGGGCGTCATGGTGCGGCTTTGGCGCGAGCTCATAACCGGCGGCTCGCTCGGGTTGCAGGAGAACGTTTTGGTGGCGGTCTATGGGGGCGAAGACGGTGTGGGCTGCTGGGATCTGGCCCGCGATCATTACGGCGGCAGCGTCCCGATGCGGAGTTGCCGGAGCCCGGGCGAGGTCGTCGATGCCGTCGCGGCGGGCACGGCGACGGTCGGCGTGCTGCCGGCGCCCGGGCCTGGCGAGGCGGCACCGTGGTGGCCGCTCCTCCTCTCGGACCGACCGAATCCGCCACGGGTCGTGGTCAAGCTGCCCTTCGCCGACCGGAGCCGGAGCCGCACCGCCATTGCCACGGCCTTCGTGGTGGCGGCGATGGCGCATGAGGAGAGCGGCGAGGATCGCACGCTCGTCGCCCTGGCGGCAAAGGCAGGCGCCGACGAAGCTGGCATCGCAACGGCGCTCGAGCGCGTGGAGCTCAAAGGGTCCGTCCTCGCCATTGCCCCCGACAAGGAGAACGACACGCAATGGCGCTTGCTCGAGCTCGCGGGCTTCGTCGGCGCCGATGACCGACGGCTCGCGCTGCTTGCGCGCGAACCCGGCATCGGCCGCGCTCTAACCATCGGCGGCTATGCGACGCCGCTATCCGGCTCCTAGGGCTTCGATGCGATTAAACGAAACGCGGAATTGCCGCTAACTTCCTATGCTGTGAACTTTAGGGATATGTCATGACCGCATCGGCCACTCGACCGACACCTACGCCCGGCATTCTCGATTTGCCGCCCTATCGGGCCTTTCAGCCGCCCAAGCGCCAAGGACGCGTCATTCGATTGATGGCCAATGAAGGCGCGCTGGGGCCGAGCCCGAAGGCGGTCGCCGCCTTCAAGGCCGCTTCGGGCGAAATCCATCGCTATCCCGAGCGTGGCTCGGGCGAGCTCGTGCAGGCGCTCGCCCGGCATCACCGTCTCGAACCGGAGCGGCTCATCGTCGGCAATGGGTCGGACGAGCTGATCGAGCTGCTCGCCAATTGCTACGCCGGACCGGGCGATGAGGCTATTCACACCCAATACGGCTTCGTCATGTTCAAGCAGTCGACCAGGGCCGCCGGCGCCACCCCGATCTCCGCGCCCGACGTCAACTTCACCGTCAGCATCGATGCGATCCTGGAGCGCGTGAGCCCACGCACCAAGCTCGTCTTCCTCGCCAATCCGAACAATCCGACCGGCACCTATCTCCCCCATGACGAGGTGGAGCGCCTGCATCGCAAGCTGCCGGAGCACGTGGTTCTGGTGCTGGATGCCGCCTACGCGGAATACGTCAACCGCAACGACTACTCGGCCGGCAGCGGGCTCGTCGAGCGCAGCCAGAACGTGATCATGCTGCGCACCTTCTCCAAGCTGTTCGCGCTCGCCGGCTTGCGGCTCGGCTGGGGCTATGGATCGCCGGCGATCCTCGATGCCTTGAACCGGGTGCATGGCCCCTTCAACGTGAACCTCGCTGCGCAAGCGGCCGGCATGGCGGCGTTGGCCGATGCGGCGTTCCAGGAAGCCGCCCGGAATCACAACGCCGCCTGGATGCCGACGATCCAGGAATCGCTGCGGAAGCTCGGTCTCGAGCCGGTGCCCAGCGTCGCCAATTTCGTGCTGGTGCGCGTGCCGGCGAAGACCGGCAAGACCGCCGAGGCGGCAATCGAGCACTTGGCCAAGGCCGGCATCTTCGTGCGCGAGATGGCGACCTACGGGCTTGCCGAGCATTTCCGCTTCTCCATCGGCACGGCCGAAGAGATGGAAGCCTTGCTCGCGGAGCTGGGCCAGTTCCTGGGCCGCACGCATGGCTGAGCTTCCCATCAAGACCTTGGCGCTCATCGGCATCGGCCATATCGGCTCTTCGATCGCCCGCGGCGTCATCGAGCAGAAGCTGGCGGAGCG
Organism: Pseudomonadota bacterium; assembly: GCA_016195085.1. Lineage (NCBI taxonomy): Bacteria > Pseudomonadati > Pseudomonadota > Pseudomonadota bacterium. Next base: position 4,263 of record JACQAG010000071.1, read on the forward strand.
GATCGTCGTCGCCGACAACAACGAGGAGCACCGGGCCCGCGCGCTCGAGCTCGGGCTCTGCCAATCGGCAACCGCGGATGCGGGCGAAGCGGTTCGCGGCGCCGACATGGTGATCGTCTGCACGCCCATCGGCACCTACCAGGCGATCGGCGAGGCGATGGCGCCGGATTTGGCCGCGGGTGCGATCGTGACCGATGTGGGCTCGGTCAAGCAGGCGGCGATCCGGGCCTTGAAGCCGGCCTTGCCGCGCCATGCCCGCTTCGTTCCGGGCCATCCCGTCGCCGGCACCGAGAACTCCGGGCCCGATGCGGGGTTCGCCGCACTCTTCCATAACCGCTGGGCGATCCTGACACCGCTTCCCGGCGAGGATCAGGCCGCCGCCGATCGCGTCGCGTGGCTGTGGCGGGGCCTCGGCTCCAACGTCGTCATCATGGATGCCGAGCACCACGACAAGGTGCTGGCGATCACTTCGCATCTGCCGCACCTCATCGCCTACACCATCGTCGGCACCGCGACCGACCTCGAGACCTCGCTGCAGTCCGAGGTGATCAAGTTCTCCGCCGGCGGCTTCCGCGACTTCACCCGCATCGCCGGCTCCAATCCGATCATGTGGCGCGACATCTTCCTCAACAACCGCGAGGCGGTCCTGGAGATGCTGCAGCGCTTCAGCGAGGACCTGTCGAGCCTGCAGCGCGCCATTCGCTGGGGCGAAGGCGAGAAGCTGGAAGAGTTGTTCACCCGCACCCGCGCCATCCGCCGCGGCGTGGTCGCCGCCAAGCAGGCGTGAGTCCGACGCGTTCAAGCGCGCACGAAAAGCAGTGTAGTTCCCTAAGGCACGATCTTCGGCAGCGGCATGATCGGCACCGGGCCCACGGAAAGCTTGCCGTCCTGGGCCGTCAGCGGCACCGTCACCTCGGCGCCGGCGGGTGTGGGCTTCGAGAGCGCGCTCAAGACCACGCGCGCGATCGAGGCCTGACGCGTGGCGACCGCGCCGAGGGCGACGAGGCGCTCCAGGGTCGCATCCCAGCCGCGGATCGAAGCGGTTCCGGCACCCAGCGGCCGCATCTCCTCGTCCAGCGCCACCGTGCCGTTGCCGGTGAGGCCGAGCGGGCCCCAATTGAGATCCAAGCGGCTGATTTCGACGATGCCGCCGGCATCCCGCCAGCGCGCCAGCGCGCGGGCAGGCGAGTCCACCGGCACCGTTCCGAACAAGCTGAGCGCGAGGCTGAGGTCGATCGGCTCCGAGAATGGCAGGCGCTGCGCCAGCGGCGGGGCGAGGGCCAGGCCCTCGAGGCTGAGGCGACCCGCGGCACTCTCCGTCCGCTCGTCCGCCTGGCCGGAGAGGTACTTGTCGAGCGCCACGTCGAGGCGCCGGGCCGAGGCGCTCGGCGTGTCCTTCTCGGTCCAGAGCGCCGGCGCAGCGACCTCCATCTCGCCTTGCAGCGGCCTGTTCAGGCCGAGAACGAGGCTGCCGTGGACCGCATCGCTCGTCACCTGCACGGATTGCGGAATGGCGAGCACGAGGAGGTTCCGACCCTGGCCTTCAAACGATACGGTCGTCGGATTCCAGGGACGCGCGGCCAAGGTCAGGCTCTCGGCTTGCCAGGACCACGGTGTCGCCCCGCCGGGTGCGGTCAGCGCCGGCTGCTCGAACCTGGCCCGGATCCAAAGCGGGAAGCCGCCGATGGCTCGCGCCCGCCATTCGACGGTGTAGCCGTCGCTGCGCCGCGCCTCGACCCACCGCTGGATCGCCTGGTCGAGCGCTCTGGCGGCGAGCCACCAAGAGGCCGCACCTGTCGCCAGCAGCAGAAAAGCCAGCGCCCCTGCCGACCAAACCAAACGCCACCGCATTGCCGCCCTCGCGCGTGAGACGCGCCGTTATAGCCTCAGCCGTCGGCCCGAGGAACCTTGAGCCGGCTACCCGCTCGGCTATAGTGCCGGCGATGCCGAGCTCCAAGCGTGACGGGTCGCGCGAACCCGCCTCCGAATTGCCGAAAGGCTGGCCCGGCCGAGGTGCGGCTTGGGTGTTCGCCTACGGCTCGCTCATGTGGGATCCGGGCTTTGCCCATGCCGAGCACGCTCCGGCCCGCATTTACGGCTTTCATCGGCGATTCTGCGTCTACTCTCACCTCTATCGGGGCACGCCGGAGCGGCCGGGTCTGGTGCTCGGCCTCGATCGCGGTGGCTCCTGTCATGGTCTGGCGCTCCGCATTCCCCGATCGGAGCTGCCGGCCGTGCTCGATTACCTGTGGCGCCGGGAGATGCTGACGCGGGTCTATCATCCGCGCCTGATTGCCGCACGCTTGGATCGCGGCCGCGCCGTGCCGGCGCTCGCCTTCGTCGTCAACCGCGCCCACCGGCAATATGCGGGCGGGCTCACGCCCGTGCAGACGGCGGCCCTCGTGCTGCAAGGCCATGGCGGGCGCGGCCCATGCCGCGATTATCTCGGCAACACGCTTCGCCATCTCAGCGATCTAGGCCTCGCCGACCGCGGCTTGAGCCGGCTGGAAAGCCTTGTCGAGGGTCTCTGCGCGGGCAGGCTCGAGACGCCGACTCTGCCGCCGCCACCGCCGCCGGAACCGGTGGTGCTCAATGCGTCGTCATTGAATTGGGCTAATCGGCAAGCCGCTCCCGCGGGAAAATGATGGTCACCTTGGTTCCCTGACCGGGGCGGCTCTGGATTTCCAGGCGGCCCTGATGCAGCTCGATGAGCCGCTTGGCCAAAGGCAGACCCAAGCCGCTGCCGGAATGTCTGCGCTTCAGCGAGGTGTCGGCCTGGCCGAATGGCTCGAGCGCGCGCGGGATGTCGTCCGCGGCCATGCCGATGCCGGTGTCGATGATGTCGATTGCGAGCGCGCCGCTGCCGAGGCGTTCGGCCGCGACCGTCACCTTGCCGCCGGGGCGGGTGAACTTCACGGCATTGCTCATGAGGTTGAGCACGATGCGCCTGACCATGCGCTCATCGGCATACAGCTTCGGCAAGGGTTGCCCGGTCGATAGATTCAGCTCGACGCCGCCCTCGGTCGCGCGCTGAGCCAGAAGCCGGCCGCAGCGGTCGATCACCGAGGAGATCGCAAAGACGCTCGGGATCGGCTCGATGTCGCCGGCCTCGGCCCGCGACATGTCCAGAATGTCGTTGATGAGCGCCAGGAGATGCGTGCCGCTTGCATGAATATCGGCGGAATAGGCGCGGTATTCGCCGGCTTTGATCGATTCCGGCGGCAGGCGCTCCAGGAGCTCGGCGAAGCCGATGATGGAATTGAGCGGGGTCCTCAGCTCATGGCTCATCATCGTCAAGAATTCCGATTTGGCGCGGTTGGCCGACTCCGCGAGATGGCGTGCCCGCTCGAGCCGATCGATCATGTCCATGCGCTCGAAGCGCAGCCTGAGCGATCGCTCGATGATCCGGCTGGTGTTGCGCGCGGCTAGGCTGAGGAGCGCGATGTATGCCGTTGCCATGATGCCCATCACCACCTGGGTCTGGTCGCCGGAGACGATGAAGCGGCCGGCAAGCGGCAGGGTGTGAAGGAAGAAGTAGGCGAAGAACACGGCCGGTACCGCGGCCGTCGAGACCGACGCCGCGGCACCCATTCCCACCGTCACGCTGGTTAGGATCAGGATGCTGGTCGGGGACGTCGGATCGAAGAAGTAGAAATTGGAGAAGCCCCATCCGAGCCCGCTGAAGGCGGCGCCCGCGATCGCCAAGCCGGCCCATCGCCGCACCTCTTCCGAGGCGGGCTGCGCGTGCTCGAAGGCAAGGCTCAGGCCGAGGCGGACGACCTGGAGGAGGGTCATGCCGCCGACCCACAGCATCAGCACGAGCCGATCCGCGCTCTGCCATAGGCCCAGCGCGATCAAGAGCGGGATTACCACGTTGGCGACGAGCGCCAGGTAGAGCTGGCGATAGAGCAGGCCGACCCGGGCGGCGAAGATCCGCTCATCGAGCCGCGCCACTTCGCCGGCGCTCAACGCCGCACCACCCGCCTCGGCGGACCCCAGCGGAGACCGCTCAGCCGGTGCGCCAGGCGCTGAAAATAGCGCCGGCGCTTCTTCGGAGCCGCTATCCGAAGCGGTCATCCTCGCGGGCCGGGACTAGCCGGCCCGGCCGATGGCGGTGATCCCGTCAACCGCACTTCGAGTAGCCGCAGTCAAGGCATTGATCGCAGCCCTCCTGGCGAATGAGGCTGGGCTGGCTGCATTTGGGACAATGGCGCATGCGCCCGTCGGCGAGGCCGACGACCTTGCGCTCGGCCAGCGCCGGGACTTGCCGCTCCGGCGGCTGCAGGAACCCGATGTCGATCATGTGATGCTCGATCACGTCGCCGATCGCCGCCAGGAGCGAGGGCACGTAGCGGCCGCCCATCCATTGCCCGCCGCGCGGATCGAAGACCGCCTTCAGCTCCTCGACTACGAAGGACACATCGCCGCCGCGCCGGAACACCGCGCTGATCATGCGGGTCAAGGCGACGGTCCAGGCGTAATGCTCGGTGTTCTTCGAGTTGATGAACACCTCGAAGGGCCGGCGGCGGCCGTCCTGCACGATGTCATTGATGGTGATGTAGATTGCGTGGTCGCTCTCCGGCCACTTGATCTTGTAGGTCTTGCCCGGCAGCTCCTCGGGGCGCTGGAGGGGCTGCGTCATGTAGACAACGCCGCCGGCATCGAAGTCGTCGGCGGGCTTGGCGGCGGCCGCCGTCGGCATGGTGAGCGGCAGCTCCGGCTGCGCCTTCGCCTGCTCGTCGGCATGCGCGTGCAGGACGGCGCCGGTCACCTCGTTCGGGCGATAGGTGGTGCAGCCCTTGCAACCGAGGTCGTAGGCCTGCTGATAGACGTCCTTGAACACCTCGAAGGGCAGGTCGGCGGGACAGTTGATGGTCTTCGAGATCGAGCTGTCGATGTATTCCTGGACGGCGGCCTGCATGACCACATGGTCGCCCGGCGACAATTGCTGGGCATCGACGAAATACTCCGGCAACGCCACGGTTTCGCCCTTGAGCCGATGGAACAGCCGATAGGCGGCATCGGCCACTTCTTCCTGCCGCCTGCTGCCGTCGGGCATCATGACCGACCTCGTGTGGCGGAAGCTGAACACCGGCTCCAGCCCCGAGGAGACATTGTCGGCCAAGAGCGAGATCGTGCCGGTGGGCGCGATCGAGGTCAAAAGCGCATTGCGCATGCCGTTCCGACGGATGGCGTCCTTGACGTCCTCCTCCAGGCCGCCGACGGTCTCGCTGGCGAGGTAGCGCTCGGCGTCGTAGAGCGGGAACGAGCCCTTCTCGGCGGCGATCTCGGAGGAGGCGAGATAGGCCGCGCGCCGCAAGGCCTTCATCCAGGCGCGCGTCAAGGTCACCGCCTGCTCGCTACCGTAGCGCGCCCGGCACATGATGAGCGCATCGGCGAGCCCGGTGACGCCGAGCCCGATCCGCCGCTTCGCCTCCGCCTCGGCCTTTTGCTGCGGCAAGGGGAAGCGCGAGACGTCGGTCACGTTGTCCATGAAGCGGACGGCGGTGCGTACCAGCGTGTCCAGGCGCTCGAGGTCGAGTGCCGCCGTCTCCTCGAATGGATCCTTAACGAGGCGCGCCAGATTGACCGAGCCCAACAGGCAGGCGCCATAGGGCGGCAATGGCTGCTCTCCGCACGGATTGGTCGCTTGGATGCTCTCGCAATAATGGAGGTTGTTGCGACGGTTGATGCGGTCGATGAAGATCACGCCGGGCTCGGCATAGGCGTAGGTCGCGCGCATGATCTTGTCCCAGAGCTCGCGCGCCTGGACGGTGCGATAGGCAACGCCGCCGAAGCTGAGCGGCCAGGGCTGGTCCTGGCGGACCGCCGTCATGAACGCATCCGTCACCAAGACCGAGAGATTGAACATCCGGAGCCGCCCGGGCTCGCGCTTGGCTTCGATGAAGGCTTCGATGTCGGGATGATCGCAGCGCATGGTCGCCATCATCGCGCCGCGGCGGTGGCCGGCGCTCATGATGGTGCGGCACATCGCATCCCAGACATCCATGAAGGTGAGCGGACCCGAAGCATCCGCACCCACGCCTTTCACCGGCGCGCCCTTCGGCCGTAAGGTGGAGAAGTCGTAGCCGATGCCGCCGCCCTGCTGCATGGTGAGCGCGGCCTCCTTCAAGTGCTCGAAGATCCCGCCCATGTCGTCGGGAATCGTGCCCATGACGAAGCAGTTGAAGAGGGTAACGGCGCGCGCCGTGCCGGCGCCGGCGATGATGCGACCCGCCGGCAGGAACTCGAAATCGGCCATGACCCCGTGAAAGCGCTCGGTCCAGAGCGCGCGGTCTTCCGGCTTCTCGGCCTCGGCGACGGCGGATGCCACCCGGCGCCAGGTCTCGTCGATGGTCTTGTCCACGGGCTGGCCGTCCGCGCTCTTGAAGCGATATTTCATGTCCCAGATCTGCTGGGAGATCGCGGCTACCTGCGTCATCTTCGGAAGCTCCACCATCGGCGCCGAACCCAAGATCGCCCGCGGGCCGCTTGCACGCGGGGCATCTCGGCTCGAGGCCGGAGCGACGATACTTCGCCGATTTTACGCTATTGCGAGGGAAATGTACGGATCAGTAAGCCCGTGGTCAAGCCATGTTCCCGTTTCGTTTTGTACCGGAACCGACCGCTAACGAATTGGTAAACAAAGATTATCCTTGGTCGGCAGCGACGCCCCCAAGGGCGGGCTCGGAGCTGGCGGCGATGAGCCGGTTGGACACCGTCTCGATCGCCGTCTCCAGGCGCTCGGTGAAGGCGGCGCGTTTCAGCCCCGGCGGAATCGCCGGCAGGAAGACCAGCCGGATGGTGCCGGGCCGCTTGAGGAAACCCCGGCGGCCCCAATAGAGGCCCGAATCGAGCGCCACCGGCACCACCGGCACGCCGAGCTTGCCGTAGAGCGCCTGTACCCCCGGCAGATAGGCTTTGGATTCGCCGGGCGCGATCCTGGTTCCCTGAGGGAAGATCACGATCTGGCGGCCCGCTGCTGCGGCCCGCTCCGCCTGTCGGACCATGTACTTCAATGCCGAGGCATGTCCGCTGCGGTCGACCGAGATCATCCCTGCTCGGGCCGCATACCAGCCGTAGAAGGGGATGAGCAGGAGCTCGCGCTTCAGCACATAGGCGGGGTCTTCGAGAAAGACGTTGAAGATGAAGGTGTCCCACGCGGATTGATGCTTGGCGGCGATGATCACCGCGCCCGTCGGCAGGTTCTCGCCTCCCTCGATCCGGTAGTCGAGGCGGCAGATCGCCTTCAAGAGCCACACCGCGCCTCTGGCCCAGAAGCGGGCGACGGCGATCAGCACCGTGCGACGGCAGGCGAGGCTCGGCGAGGCCACGACGACAACGAGCGTCGTCCACAGATAGAAGGCGATGTTGAAGGCGAGCGAGCGCAGCCAGATGCTCACAGGACCGGGTCTCGCTCGTGCGCCCAGAGACCGCTCAGGCTCGAGCGTAGCCACGCGAACAGGAACTTGTTGAACTCGCTCGCGATCAGCTCCGCCGTCCCCGGCCAGCGCCACCAGGCATCCTGGCGCACATTGCTCGGAAAGACCGGGTTGGCGACGATCGCCGCATGCGGCAGCGCCCGGCGGAACTCGATGAGGCTGCGCGGCATATGGTAGCCGGAGGTCACCAAGCGAAGCGAGCGGAAGCCCTCCTTTGCCATCCAGCTTGCGCTCTCGGCGGCGTTGCCGACCGTGTCGCTGGCGCTGTAGCCGAGCGATACGCAGCAGGAGAGCAGTCCCCTGAGCTTCGGCTCATGGCCGGCGATCTCCGCCTTGACCACATCGGAGTGGACGCCGGAGATGAACAGCTTGCGCGCATGCCCCGAGGCCAACAGCTCGAGCCCGACGGAAACCCGTCGGCTGCCGCCGGTCAGCACCACGATCGCATCGGTCATGCTGTCGGCGTCTTCGACCTCGCGCGGCAGGCTCCCGGCAAAGAGGATGAGGCCGACGGTCCACACGAGGCCGAGGCCGACGACCGCAAAGGACAGCCAGCGCCAGAATCCGGCCTTGGGTCCGCGGAACGAGCCCGTCGCCAAGGTGGTCATGGCAGGCGCGCCAGCCGGCGCGCGACCGAGAGGCGCGCGGTCACGATGGCGATCAGGCTCGCCGAGAGGGGCAGCAGGCCGAGACTCGCCCATGCCAGCGGATCCAGCCCGAGGCCCGGTATCTGCGCCACGTGCACGACATCGAGGGCGCGGCCGATCGCGGCCAGCGTGAGGAGCGCCAAGCCGAGGCCGACGAGCCCACCCCACAGGCTCAGCCGGAAGACGTGATGGGCAAACTGGTTGGCGATGTAGCGGTCGCGCGCGCCGATGAGATGCAGGACTTCGACGACGTCGTGATGGATGGCAAGGCCGGTGCGCGTGGCGAAGACGACGGCGGCGACCGCGACGATGCCGACGATGACGAGCACGATGCCCGCCAACGCCTCGACGCTGCGCGCCAGCGCCGCCACACCGCCCAGCCATAGCCCGTGGTCGTCCAGCCGGCTGCCGGGAACCGCGGCGCTGAGCGCCTCGGCCAAGACCTTGACGTCGATCTTGGCATCGCGCGCTAGGGAGACCTCGATGAGCGAGGGCAGCGGCAAGTCTTCGATGAGCCCGCCCTGGCCGAGCCAGGGTTCAATGAGCTTGAGCGTGGCGGCGCGGTCCAAGGCTTCGGCCTTCGCCACCCCCGGCGTCGCTCGTAGCAGCGTCACGGCACGCTGCACCCGCTCGCTCTGCAGGCGCGCTTCGGCGTTCGCGGCGTTTTGGGGCCTTGCGTTCTGGGATAGAGGGATCTCGACGGTGAGCGTGCCGGTGAGAGCCGCGTTCCAGCGCTCGATGACCGCGTGCACGCTGAAGGCGCCGGCGAGCGCCAGCGCCGCCAGGTAGACCATCGCGGCGGCGATGCAGGGGAGAAATCGCCCGCTGGCGTCGCCCGCCAGCGGCAGGTCGGAGCGTCGTCTCAGCATGGGATCATGCCTGCGCCCGCCGTCGCGCCGGCACCTCGTAGAGATGCCCGTCTTCGAGATGGAGCTGAGGATGCTTGAAGCGCGCGACCAGGGCATCGTTGTGCGTGGCGATCAGCACGGTGGTGCCCATCTTGTTGAGCTCGTCCAGGAGGTACATGAGGCGCACCGCGATGCGGTCGTCGACATTGCCTGTCGGCTCGTCGGCCAAGAGCAGGCTTGGCCGGCCGATGACGGCGCGTGCGATGGCAATCCGCTGCTGCTGGCCACCCGACAAGGTCGGCGGCAGATCGTCCACATGCGCTCCCAGCCCGACCCAGGCTAGCAGCTCCGCCACATGATCGCGGATCTGGCTTTCCTTCGCTCCGGCCACGCGCAAGGGCAGCGCCACGTTGTCGAGGGCGGAGAGATGCGGCAGCAGGCGAAAGTCCTGGAAGACGACGCCGATGCGCCGCCTGAGCGCCGGCAGCTCGCCGCGCGGAATCAGCGCTGCCTCCCGATCAAAGAGGACAATGCGGCCGCGCGCCGGCTTCAGCGCCAAATAAAGGAGCCTCAGCAAGGTCGATTTGCCGGCGCCGCTGGAGCCGGTCAGGAAATGGAATGAGCCTGGAGCGAGTTCGAAATTGAGCCCGCGCAGTACTTCCGGTCCCTGGCCATAGCGCGCGGCCACGTCCTCGAAGCGAACCACCGTATCGCTATCCTAGCAGGCTGCCTTCGTCATCGGCTGGATCGGCCGGAGCATCGCATGGCAGCCGCGTTTGCGTCCACAGCCGGGGGCAAATCCGTGCCGAGCTACGAACCCGCCGCCGGGGCGGCAGGCTGGAATTGGTTGCATCGCGACATGCGGGGATTGCTCAACAACCGGCTAGTCCCTATAGATCGACGTAATTGGAACCGATTGGCGAGATTCGGCCCCTAATTCATGATTCTGACCTGTCCGTCGTGCAGCAAGCGTTATGCGCTCGCCTCCAGCGCCGTCGGCGACGAGGGGCGGAAGGTGCGCTGCGGCAATTGCGGCGAGACCTGGTTCCAAGCCCCGGCCGAGATCGAGGAGCAAGAGCCGGTCGACGTGATCGTGCCGCCGGCCGACGCGATCGAGCCGCCGCCCCTGCGGCGCGGCGCCAACCTGCCGGCGCTCCGCGGTCAGGCGCGGTCGGGCAGCGGGCGGCGCGGCTGGGCGGCTCTCGCTCTGGGTGCCGTCGTCCTCTTGCTGGGCGTCGTGCTCGGGCGCGAGCCCCTGGTTGCCGCCTGGCCACCCTCGGCGCGGCTCTACGAGGCGATCGGCATTCCGGTGCCGGCTCCAGGCGCCGGCTTGGCGCTCCGCGAGATCAACTCCGAGCGCAAGGTCGAAGCCGGCACGCCGGTCCTGGTGGTGATGGGCGAGATCGCCAACATGTCGACGGACGTGCGCGACGTACCGCCCTTGCGCGCGGCCTTGCGCGACTCGGGCCGCCACGAGCTGCAGAGCTGGGTGTTTCCCGCCGATACGCCGAGGCTCTTGCCAGGCGAGACTGTGCACTTCAAGAGCGAGTTCGCCAACCCGTCTGCCGAGGCGGTCGACCTCACCATTACCTTCAGCGGCGGGTGAGGGCGACGCTAAAACCGCCTGAGCAGCCGGTCGATATATTCACGCTCGATCGGCGGGCGGTTGGCCTCGCCGGCACGCCGGCGCAGCTCGTCGAAGATTTCCCGCGCGCGCTGCAGATCCGCCTCTTTGGGAATCTCCACATCGCCCTGGTCCATGCCGGCGGAATTGCGGGTGGTGCGGCCCAAAGGATCGCGGCCATCCCGGCTCGCCTGTCCGGGACGGGTGCCGGCGGGCCGGCCCTGGCCGTTGTTGTTGCCAGGGTCTGAGCCTGCCATCTGATTGGCGAGCTGATCGGCCAAGGCCTGGGCGCCTTGCTGCAGCTGGTCCAGAGCCTCGCCCTGCGGGCCCACGGCTTCGCCGGGCTGGGCCCGCTGGAGGGCTTCCGCCGCCTCCTTCATCGCCCGCTCGGCGCGGCCGAAGGGCTGCGGGATGTCGCCCATCTCGCCCATCTGGCGCATGAGCTCGCCCAGCATCCGCCGGATCGCTTCCTGGCTCTCGGCACCATTCTGCCCGGGCTGGCCCGGCTGGCCGCGCTGACCGCGCTGGCCCTGTTGGCCTTGCTGTCCCTGCTGACCTTGCTGACCTTGCTGTCCCTGCTGGTTGTTCTGGCGGTTGGCGTCCTGATAGGTCTGGTCCATGAGCTGGCGCTGGCGGCGGGCCAGATCCTGCAGGTTCTGCAGCATGCGCATCGCCTGCTGGGTCTTCGGGTCGCCCATCTGCGGCTGGGCCGCGCGCAAATTCTCCAGCATTTCGCGGAGCTGCGAGAGCAGCTGGCGCGCCGCCTCGCGATTGCCGCTTTTCAGCATCTCGCGCGCCCGATCCATGAGGCTCTGCAGATCCTGCCGGCTCAAGAGCTGCGCATTCGGCGGCAGCGGCTGCATGTCCTGCGGGCTCGCCTGCTGCTGCTGCTCCATCTGGCGCATCATCGCGTCCAGATATTGGTCGAGCGCCCGCTGCAGCTCTTCCATCAAGCGCTGCAGCTCCTTGTCCTCGGCATTGCGGGCGAGCGCATCCTCCAGCCGCTGCTCGGCCATCCGGAGCTCGCGGAGCGCGGTCGACATCTCGCCATCCTCGACTCTGAGCGCGGTCTCCCACAGCAATTGCTGCACGGCGGCCAGGCCCTCCTTGGTCCGATCGAGGCTGAGCCGGCCGACCGCCGATTTGAGCGAAAGGAAGGTGACGATGTCGTCGTAGTAGGTGCCAGGCCTGGATGCGATCTCGCCCAAGGCGGTGATCACCTGCTTGCGGCTGTCGGGCTCGATCGTGAGCCGCCGGCGCTCGGCCACGATCGCGCGCGCGACCGGATGGGTGAAGACCCGCTCCGGCAGCTTGAAGCGCTCGGGCTGGCTCTCGCCGGAGAGGCCGGCGACATTCTTTGCCACCAGCACCGCTTCCACCGGCAGGCCGGCCCAGATATGCGCCGTCAGATCGTGGAAGCTGGCGCTCTGCGCCTGGTGCAAGCCCACGCCCGGCAGCGGCAGGGCGAGCTCGATCGTCTCCGTCTCCGCCTCCTCGTCCGTCTTGGCGCCGTCGCCGTCGCGCACGCGACGGATGCGGACCTGCACCGTCTCGATGCCGTATTCGTCGCTGGCGGTGTAGTCGAGCTTGAGGGCGGCGCGGTCGGTCTGCGAGGGCGGGCTGCGGAAGGCGATTGTGGGCGCGTGCTCGGGCAAGACTTGAATGGGCCAGGCGCCGAGCTCGGTTTGACCGCGCTTGACCACGAGCCGATCGCCCGTGGTGATGGTCGCCTGCACGCGGTGGCTCGTCGGTCCGATGCTCTCGAATTGCGTCGTCTCATCGCCGATGATCAAGGTGGGCGACGCGCTACCGCCATTCACCTGCGCCAGCACGCTCGAATGGGTCGGCACCGGGATGGGCTGCGCGGACTTCTGGGCGGCGGCATCGAGGAGGACCGGCGGGAGCCCGGTATAGGCCGGCGGGCTGATCCACAGATCGAGCGTCACCGGGCCGGCACCGGCGCCGGCGAGATTGGGCGACAGAGCGCGCTCCAGACGCAGCCAGCGATCCTCGGAAGAGGCGACGAGCGCCACCACCAGCACGAGGCCGAGAACCGCACGAAGGCCCCAAGGATCGATCCGGGCGAGGCCCGCGGCGGGAAGGCCGACGCGCAAATGGCGCAAGCGCTCGATCAGCCGCTTGCGGTGCGTCTGCCACAGCGCCTGGGTCAAGGGGTCGTCGCCGCGGCCGACGAAATCGTCTTCGAGCTGGGTCAGCGGGCGGTGGATGAGGCCGCTGGCGGTTTCGACCCGCCGGCGGGCGGCATCAAAGCCGGGCAGGCTGAGGCGCCTCAGCCCATACCAGCAGGCGAACACCAGGCCGAGGCCGAATCCGGCGAGTGCGGCCGCATGGGCGATGCCGCCCAAGGCCGGCAGCATGTCGAAGAGCGCCAGGGCGAGAAAGCTGCCGATGACCGCCAGCGCCGGCCACAACGCCGGCCACAGCCGCTCCCAGAAGAGCGTCACCCGCGCCAGCTGGAGCCGTTGGACGATGCGCCGGGCGAGGCGCGGCGGCAGATCGAGTCCGGCGGCGCCGAGAATCCCTCGCTCGCTGGTCGCCATCTACGCCACTCCTTTCTTCGCCGTCCTTCCGGTCTTCGGCAGATGCACCAGCCGCTCCCGGGCATGCCGATCGTCAGCCAGCCGATCGTCGGATCGGGCGATCCAGGCCGGCACGCGGTCCTGGCCGATCAAATCGTCGTAGCTCGGGCGCGGCCGGACCACGTCGAACTCGCCGCCGCGCACCATGACCTCGGGCGCCAGCAGCCGCGTATTGTAGCTCGATGCCATCACCGCGCCATATGCTCCCGCGGTTTTGATCGCCACCAGCTCGCCTGCGGCAACCTCCGGGAACGCCCGATCCTTGGCAATATAATCGCCGCTCTCGCAAATCGGCCCGACGATATCGACCGGGCGCTCGAGCGAATCGGCGGCCTTTTGCCGCACCGGCACGACCTCGTGATAGGCCTCGTACAGGGTCGGGCGAATCAGGTCGTTCATGGCCGCGTCGATGACGACGAAGCTCTTCGCCGTGCCATCCTTCACGTAGATGACGCTCGCGACCAGCACGCCCGCCTCGGCGACCAGCGCCCGGCCTGGCTCCACCACCACGCGGCAGCCGGTCTTCCGCGCCGCCTCGCCGATGAGGGCGGCATAGGTGGAAATCGGCGGCGGCTGTTCGCTCAGATAGCGCACGCCAAGACCGCCGCCGCAATCCAGGACCTCGATCGGGTGGCCATCGGCCTTGAGCGCCAGGGCCAGGTCGGCCATGCGGGCGAAGGCGAGGCGGTACGGGTCGAGCTGGGTCAGCTGCGAGCCGATATGCACGGAAATGCCCATGAGCTTGATGCCGGGCAAGCGCCGGGCGCGGCCATAGACGGCGCGCGCCTGATCGATGTCGATCCCGAACTTGTTCTCCTTGCGGCCGGTCGTGATCTTGGCGTGGGTCCCCGCATCTACATCCGGGTTCACCCGGACGGCGACCGATGCGGTGCGGCCGGCGCTCGTCGCCAGCTGGGAGAGCAGCTCGAGCTCGGGCTCGGACTCGACGTTGAACTCCGCGATGCCGACACCGAGCGCGTACTCCATCTCCGCGCGGGTCTTGCCGACCCCTGCAAAGTAGATCTTGTGCGCCGGGACGCCGGCCGCCAGCGCCCGGCGGAGCTCGCCCTCGGAAACCACGTCGGCACCGGCGCCGAGCCCGGCAAAGGTGGCGATGACCGCCTGGTTCGAGTTGGCCTTCAAGGCGTAGGAGATGGTCGCATCGATGCCTTTGAGAGCATCGGCGAAGGCTTGGTAGCGGCTTTCCAGCGCCTTCGAGGAATAGCAATAGAAGGGCGTGCCGACCGACGCGGCGATGCGTTCCAAGGGAACGTCCTCGGCGTAGAGCCGACCCTGGCGATAGGCGAACTCGGTCATGGCGTCGGTGCCGGCATAGGTGTTGGCTTCGGGTAGGTCTTGGGGAACTGCGTCTGCGCGTCGTCCCCCGGCGGCTGCAGGCGGTTGGGCTTGCGCCCGCAGGAGGCGAGCCCGGTCGCCAGCACCAGCGCCAGCGCCAGCATGAGAGCCCGCCTCATAGATAGGCCTTGCGCGCGGCGGCGGCGGCGCGGCGGACATTCTTGGGCGCGGTACCGCCATAGCTGGTCCGGCTGGCGAGCGAGCGATCGACGCCCAAGACGGCGAGCGCATCGGCGGTCAGCCGCTTCTCGATCGCCTGCAGCTCGGCCAAGCCCAGACGGTCCAAGGTGACACCCCGCTCCTCGGCCCGCCTGACGATCCGGCCGGTGAGGTGGTGGGCTTCGCGGAACGGCAAGCCGAGCCGGCGCACCAGCCAATCGGCGAGGTCGGTGGCGGTCGGATATCCCTGCTCGACCGCCCGGCGCATGGCGTCCGCCTGCGGGCGCATGTCCTTGACCATGCCGGTCATGGCGGCCAGCGACAAGGAGAGCGTGTCGGCGGCCTCGAAGGTCGGCTCCTTGTCCTCCTGCATGTCCTTGCCATAGGCAAGCGGCAGCCCCTTCATCATGATGAGGAGCGAATCCAAGGCGCCGATGACGCGTCCGGCCTTGGCGCGCACCAGCTCGGCCGCATCGGGATTGCGCTTCTGCGGCATGATCGAGCTGCCGGTGGTGAAGGCGTCCGACAGCTTGACGAAGCCGAATTGCGCCGAGGTCCACAACACCAGCTCCTCGGCGAAGCGCGAGAGATGCGTGGCGGCGATCGCGGCGGCGGCAAGGAACTCCAAGGCGAAGTCGCGGTCGGAAACGGCATCGAGCGAATTGGCCGCCGGCCGGTCGAAGCCGAGCGCCTTCGCCGTCCGCTTGCGGTCGATGGGAAAGGAGGTGCCGGCGAGCGCTGCTGCCCCCAAGGGCGACTCGTTCAAGCGCCTGCGCGCGTCCTTGAAGCGCCCGCGGTCGCGCCCGAGCATCTCGACATAGGCGAGGAGATGGTGGCCGAAGGTGACGGGCTGGGCCGCCTGCAAGTGGGTGAAGCCGGGCATGGCGGTCGCCGCGTTCGCTTCGGCCTTGTCGATGAGCGCCTGCTGCAAATCGGCGAGCTGCCGGTCCAAGCCGTCGATGGCGCCCCTGACCCAGAGCTTGAAGTCGGTCGCGATCTGGTCGTTGCGCGAGCGCGCCGTATGCAGCCGTCCGGCCGGCGTGCCGATGATCTCGGCCAGCCGCGCCTCGACATTCATGTGAATGTCCTCGAGCTCGACCTTGAAGACGAAGCGGCCGGACTCGATCTCTCCCAGGATCTGCTCTAGACCGCGACGGATCTCGGCACCATCTTTCTGGGAAATGATATGCTGGGCCACCAGCATCTCGGCATGCGCCAGCGAGCCGGCGATGTCTTCGGCGTAGAGGCGCTTGTCGAAGCCGATCGAGGCGTTGATCTTCTGCATGATCGCCGCGGGGCCGCTGGCAAAACGGCCGCCCCACAGCGCGTTCGGGTCGGCGGGTGCGGGGGAACGTTCTGATGCGGGTGCGGTTGAGGATTTTTGCTTCATGATGGATCGGGTGCGCGGCCTGCGAATCTGGGTGCTGGGAGTGGCCCTGCTGGCGACTGCGGCGATCGGCTGGGTCGTCATCGCCGGGCCGCTGGCGGCAGGCGATCGGCCGCCGCTCACCGGGCAGATGCGCAAGTTTACCTTGCATGAGGCGCCGCGGCCAGCGCCCGAGGGCGGCTTCCAGGACCGCGAGGGCAAGCGTGTCCCCCTCGGCCAGTTCCTGGGCCAGGTGGTCCTGGTCAATCTTTGGGCGACCTGGTGCGCGCCCTGCGTGGAGGAGATGCCGTCCTTGGAGCGCTTGCAAGCGAGCCTCGGCGGCAAGGACTTCACCATCATTGCCGTCTCCTCCGACCGCGCCGGCAATAAGGCGGTGACGCCGTTCCTGGAGAAGCTCGCCTTGAAGCTGCTGCCGATCTACCTCGATCCCGATTCCAGCTTCACCCGTGGGACCGGAGCCCGCGGCTTGCCGACCTCCATCCTGATCGACCGCGATGGACGCGAGGTGGGCCGGCTGGAAGGGGCTGCCGCCTGGGACTCGCCGGAAGCCGCCGCCCTCATCCGGCACTATCTGGCGCCCGCCAAGCCCTCAGGCGGCCCCGCGGTGATCAAGACCGGCGGCTGAAGACCGCTTTATTGCGAACGATGCCCCCACCCCAACCCTCCCCCGCCTGACGGCGAGGGAAGGAGCTAAAAATTGCTCCACTCCCTCCCCCATGCGCAGCGTGGGGGAGGGTTGGGGTGGGGGCTCTTCGACAGCGCTTATCGCGTCGGGACCGGCTTCTCGCCCGAGTAGTCGTAGAAGCCGCGCTTGGTCTTGCGTCCGAGCCAGCCGGCTTCGACGTATTTCACCAGGAGCGGGCAGGGCCGGTATTTCGAGTCCGACAGGCCGCCATGGAGCACATGCATGATTGCAAGGCAGGTATCGAGCCCGATGAAGTCGGCCAGCTCGAGCGGCCCCATGGGGTGGTTGGCGCCGAGCCGCATCGCCGTGTCGATCGCCTCGACCGAGCCCACGCCTTCGTAGAGCGTGTAGACCGCCTCGTTGATCATCGGCAAGAGGATGCGGTTGACGATGAAGGCGGGGAAGTCCTCGGCCACCGCCGGGGACTTGCCCATCTTGACCGCAAGCTCGCGGATGACCTTGAACGTCGCTTCGTCGGTGGCGATGCCGCGGATGAGCTCGACCAGCTGCATCACCGGCACCGGGTTCATGAAATGCATGCCCATGAACTTGCCCGGGCGATCGGTCGAGGCCGCGAGCCGGGTGATGGAGATCGAGGAGGTGTTGGAGGCGATGATGGTCTCCGGGCCCAGCTCCGGCACCAGCTTCTTGAAGATCGCCCGCTTGACGTCCTCGTTCTCGGTCGCCGCCTCGATCACCACATCGCAGCCCTTGAGCGAGGCGAACTCGGTCGAGGTGGAGATGCGCGCCAGTGCGTCCGCCTTCTGCTCGGATGTGGCCTTGCCGCGGGAGACCTGGCGTTCGATGTTGCGATCGATATTGCCGATCGCCTTCTTCAGCGCCTCGGCGCTGATGTCCGACAGGCGGACGTCGTAGCCGCAGAGTGCCGCCACATGGGCGATGCCGCTGCCCATCTGGCCGGCACCGATGACGCCGATGGTCTTGGTCATTGCCTTCTCCGTTCTTGCGTGAGGCTCAGCGCTTGTCCAGTTCTGCCGTCAGCTCCGGCACGAGCTTGAAGAGATCGCCGACGAGGCCGTAATCGGCCACCTGGAAGATCGGCGCTTCTTCATCCTTGTTGATGGCGACGATCACCTTGCTGTCCTTCATGCCCGCCAGATGCTGGATGGCGCCGGAGATGCCGACGGCGATGTAGAGATCGGGGGCGACGATCTTGCCGGTCTGGCCGACCTGGTAGTCGTTGGGCACAAAGCCGGCATCGACGGCGGCGCGGGACGCGCCGACCGCCGCACCGAGCTTGTCGGCGACCGCTTCCAAGAGCTTGAAATTCTCGCCGTTCTGCATGCCGCGGCCGCCGGAGATGACGATGCGGGCGCTGGTGAGCTCCGGGCGCTCGGATTTGGAGAGCTCGCTCCTGAGGAAGCTCGACAGCTTGGCATCGCCCTTGGGCTCACCGGCCTCAATCGGGGCCGAGCCGCCGGTCGCTTGTGCCGGATCGAAGCCCGTGGTCCTGACCGTGATCACCTTGACCGGATCGGCCGACTGCACGGTCGCCAGGGCGTTGCCGGCATAAATCGGCCTGATGAAGGTATCGGGCGAGACCACCTCGATGATCTCGGAAATCTGCGCCACATCCAGCAGTGCTGCCGTCCGCGGCATCACGTTCTTGCCCGAGGTGGTGGCGGGCGCCAAGAGATGGCTGCGTCCCGGCGCCAACGCCACCAGGAGATTGGCGAGGGTCTCCGCCATGGGATGGGCGTATTCGCTCGAATCCACCATCAGCACCTTGGCCACGCCGGCGATCTTCGCTGCCGCCTCGGCGGCCGGCTTGCAGTTCTGGCCGGCGACCAGCACCTCGACCGGCAGGCCGATCTTGGTCGCCGCGGTCACCGCATTGAGCGTTGCCGGCTTGAGCGTGGCGTTGTCGTGTTCGGCCAGCACCAGCACGGTCATGGGATCACCTTCGCTTCCTGCCTGAGCTTGGCCACGAGCTCGGCCACGCTCGCGACCTTGGCGCCGGCCTTGCGCTTCGGCGGCTCGTCCACCTTGAGGGTCTTCAGCCTGGGCTTCGGGTCGACGCCGAGCGCTTCCGGGGTCAGCTGCTCGATCGGCTTCTTCTTCGCCTTCATGATGTTGGGAAGCGAGGCATAGCGCGGCTCGTTCAGGCGGAGATCGGTGGTGATCACCGCCGGCAGCACCAAGGAGACCGTCTCCAGCCCGCCATCGACCTCGCGGGTGACCTCGAGCTTGCCATCGCCGAGCACGAGCTTGGAGGCGAAGGTTCCCTGCGCCCAGCCGAGGAGGGCTGCCAGCATCTGTCCGGTTTGGTTGCAATCGTCGTCGATCGCCTGCTTGCCGAGAATGACGAGACCGGGCTGTTCCTTGGCGACCACCGCTTTCAACAGCTTGGCCACGGCAAGCGGCTGCAGCCCGGCATCGGTCAAGACATGGATGCCGCGGTCGGCACCCATGGCAAGCGCGGTGCGGATCGTCTCCTGGCATTGCTGGATGCCGAGCGAGACGGCGATCACCTCGGCGGCCTTGCCGGCTTCCTTGAGGCGCAGGGCCTCCTCGACCCCGATCTCGTCGAACGGGTTCATCGACATCTTGACGTTGGCGGTCTCGACGCCGGTCTTGTCGGCCTTGACCCGGACCTTGACGTTGAAATCGACGACCCGCTTGACGGCGACGAGTATCTTCATCGCTTCCTCAATGAAACCGGCATTTGATGATTGGCGGTTTCTTTAGGGGAGGGCTATCTGCAAGTCAAGCCAGCCGGCCGTACCTAGCCGTTCTGGCCGGGAACCCAGAGCACGTCCTTGCCGCCATCTTCGTTCACGTGCCGGGACAGGACGAAGAGATGGTCGGACAAGCGGTTTGCGTATTTGATCGCTTCCGGGTTCACGCTCTGGGTCTCGGCGAGCAGGGTCATCATCCGCTCGGCCCGGCGCACAACGGTGCGCGCCAGATGCAGATAGGCGGCACTCGGCGTCCCGCCCGGGAGCACGAAGGAGGTGAGCGGGGCGAGCTTGGCGTTCATCCGATCGATCTCGGCTTCGAGCCGCTTTACCTGGGCGGCGTTGATGCGAAGCGCCGCTTGGGCGGTTTCCGGACGACAGAGATCGGCGCCCAAATCGAAGAGATCGTTCTGGATGCGGGTCAGCATCTGATCCACATCGCCCTTGACGTAGAGCCGGGCCACGCCGAGGACGGCATTGGCCTCGTCCACGGTGCCGTAGGCGGCCACGCGCGGATCGTGCTTGGCGACGCGCTCGCCGTCGCCAAGCGAGGTTTGCCCCTGATCGCCGCCACGGGTGTAGATGCGCGTGAGCCGGACCATCGCCCCCGAGGCCTGGGCTAGCGGCTGAGCAGCATGAAGAGCGCGAAGAGCGCGATCGCCAAGGCCTGCAAGAGCACGCGCCAGCGCATCAGCTTGTTGCTGCGCTGGGCATGGTCGGGGCCGCCCCGGGCCATGCCGATGACGCCGGCGAACAGCACGCCCAAGGTGGCGACCATGGCAAGCCCGACGGCGATGGCAAAGAAGGTGTTCATGGCTATTCATATAGCCCTGCGGAGGGGATGGAACCATCGCCTCATGGAAAAATGGCGGCTCCTTCGATTTCGCCCCTCAATCGATCTCAAGGGTGACGTCGGCGCGCCGGGCTTCGAGCTGGCGCAGGAGGTCCGCCAAGCGGTCATAGTCGCCGCCCATGGCCGTCCGGGAAGCAGCACCCCGACGCCAGACGATCAGCAGCGGCCCGGCCACGTCGGTCGACAGCGCGTCCCAAAGCGCATCGAGATTGCGGCCGAAATGGCCGGGCAAGGCGAGGTCCCGGGCGAGCCGGTCATAGGCTTCACCCAGCGAGCGAATGCCGGAGAGATCGGCTTGCCGCCTGCTCATTGCGGCACTTCGTGGAAGCTCTGATAGTGGTCGACGGTGATCCAGCGCCTGCCGTTGGAGGCCACGATCAATCGCTTGGCGTTGCGCGGGCCGCCACGATAGTCGAGGTCGGCCTCGATGTAGCGGAGCCCGCCGGGCAGCAGCCGCTCCCGGTTGGCGAAGCCGTCGCCGCCGATGCTCTTGCCTGGCGCCTTCCGCCAGAGATCCTGGCCGGGTTTCCATCCCGTTGCCTCGGCTTCGCCCTTGGTGAGATAGCGAGAGGGCAACCGTCCGGTGCGGTCCAGGGTCTCCATGGTCTGGACGAAGGCATCGGTATCCAGAATGCCGAATTGGCGGGCGAAGTCCTGCAGGCGCTCGGCACTTGCCGCCATCCCGGCGGCGCCCAGCGCCAGCCACAGCAAGAGGGCCAGCAACAGACGCAAGGTCGGCTTGGGCTGGACCCGATCGCGGCGCATGGTTAGAGACTGCGAGCTTCGCCCTCTTGAGACAAGGTCAATGCCGGCGCCGAAGAGCAAAACCTACCCCGAGAGCAAAACCTACACGGTCGCCTGCCCGAGCCGGTTCCGCGATCGGGTGAACGCGCTCGCCCGGCGCCGGGGCGTCAGCGTCGCCGATTTGGCCCGCGCCGTCCTCTTGACCCTGCCGGAGGAGGCGCTGGCGGGTCTCCCCGATCCAGGCGAGCCCGGCCAAGGGGACCGCGAGGAGGTCCGGCTCAAATCCGGTCCGGGCGAGGGGCGCCGGCTCCGGCGCAAACCGCGCCTGCAGCTCCGCCTGGAGCCGGGCCATGGGACGGGCGAGCTCCGGCGCGCCTTGGCGCTGGCCCTGGATCTGGCCGAGGGCAGGTTTCGAATCCGCCTCGAAGCCGGAGAGACGCCGTCCGACGGCATCGATCCGGCGGAGGAGATCCGCCGGCTCAAGGGCATGGTCGGAACCCTGGCGTTCCAGCCGCTCGCCCGCGGCATCGCCAACCGCGAGGAGGCGCTCCATGTCCTGGGCTTCCCACCCGGCGCCAGGCCCGATGCCAAGCTCATGAAGGCGCGGTTCCGCGCCTTGGCCCAGATCCTTCACCCCGACAGCGCCACCGGCGACCATCTGCGCATGAGCCAGCTCAACGCCGCGATCCGAATGTTGACGCGGGCATAGCGGGCATGCCCCCACCCCAGCCCGCCCCACCTGGGGGTGGAATTTGGGAGGGGGTGAGGATCACCCCCTCCCCGACCCTCCCCGGGACGCATGGGGGAGGGGGCAGGAGGCGCAGCTCGACTCCCTCCCTCGCCGGAGGCGGGGGAGGGCGGGGGTGGGGGCATTCCGGCGGACCCTGTTGATGTCTTGGGCGTTCTCGCGTAATATTATTTCCATGGCAATGAGCCTCCGGATGGTTGGGCGAATTAGCGCCCCGGTCCTCGTCGAGGATCGGGTCGTCGCTATTCGTCCCCTCACATCCCGTCCGGAGTCTTCGTGCCATGTCGTCCGCCCTCCTCCCCTCGTCTGAACCCAACCACCTCCCTTATTGTTATTGCGTGGAGGCCCATGCCGAGCCCTCGGTCGTGGCCCGCGTGCTCGAGCACTTCGTCAAGCGCGGGCTGATGCCGACACGGCTGATGGCCGCCCTCGGCGGGCCGGATCGGGAGGAATTGGTGATCGAGATCCAGGTCGTGGGATTGGAACGCGAGACCGCCGAGCACATCGCCCGCGCGCTGGGCCAGCTCGCCTATGTCGAGCGCGTGCTGTTCACCCGCGCCCACCAGGCACGCTGAGAGTTGGCATTCCTCGATCACGTCAGGCGCTGCACCAGGCACGATCCCAAGGCCTTCCGGCCCTGGCTGATCGATGGCGGCGTCGCCGGCTATGTCCGGCTGGCGGTGGCCGAGATTCTGGCGGAACGGTGCGATCTCTTCGCGCTTGGCGGCAAGGCTCGCCTCAGCCTGGCGGCGAAGGGTTTCGAGGCCCGCTCAGCCGCCTTGGCCGAGGCCGCCCTGATGTTGCGGCAAGCCGGATTCGTGCGGCGCATCACCGGCGAGATGTATCGGGTCGAGACCGGCGGCGAGGCGCTGGCAAAGGTGGATCGCGGCGCCATTTGCGCGCTTGGTGTGCGGGCCCGCGGGGTGCATTTGAGCGGCATCGTCGAGAAGCAGGGCGGCGTCCATCTCTGGGTCGGGCGGCGCTCGCCGACGAAGGAGACCTTTCCGGGCGAGCTCGACAACATCGTCGCCGGCGGCCAGCCATTCGGCCTCTCCTTGCGGGCGAACCTCATCAAGGAATGCGAGGAGGAGGCGAGCATCCCGGCGGCGCTGGCACGTCTGGCGCGGCCGGTCGGCGCCATCACCTATGCGACGGACACCGAGCCCGGCATGGTCGATCAGGGCCTCAGGCGCGACGTGCTCTATTGCTACGATCTGGCGCTGCCGGAGGATTTCACGCCCAAGCCCAATGACGGCGAGACCGCCGAATACCGGCTCCTGCCGATCGCCGAGGTGGCGGCGATCGTCGAGCGCGGCCCCGCGTTCAAGTTCAACTGCGCGCTCGTCGTCATCGACCTCCTGATCCGGCGCGGCATCATTCCTCCCGAGCACCCGGATTATCTGGCCTTGGTGCGCGGCCTCAGGTCCGACACGCTGTAGCCCCGCTCTAGCCCGCATTTCTCAAACCTATCGGGGCAGCGACGTGGCTCATGCGGTCACAGGCTAGGAAAGGCGCGAAGAGCGATGCCACGCATCGGTCGAGCGCCTTGACGACGTCCTGTGACCGCAGGAGCCCGTCCCTTCGGGTCGCGTTTAGCGGGTCGCCCGACGTCGTCGCGAACCTCGGCCGTAGCTGGGCTACGCCCTTCGGTCCGCTCCTTGCGGGCGACCCGCCAAACGCGACGCTGCTCCCGATAGGTTTGAGAAATGCGGGCTAGGCCCGCCGCCAGGTGAGCTCGGCGATGCCCGATTGGCCCTTGCGGGTCATCGGCGGCGTCCGGAGCTTCAAGAGCTCGCCTTCGAAGCGAAAGAAGCGCCGCTGCTCGCTGCCGACCATGTTCGGATAGACCGCCAGCTCCACCGAATGCACGACGCTGTCGCCGTCGAGCCGATAGCGCCCGCAATAGCTGTGGCAGGTGGACATCGCCTTGTGGCACTCCGCTTCGCTCCCGCCCAAGGGGTCGTTGCCGGCGAATTTCTCGCGACCGGGCGCCATCAATGTGCCGAACATGTAGCCGTCGGAGGTGTAGGTGAGCAGCCCGATCGGGTTCGGCCCCATCGGCTCGTGCCGCGTGCCCGCGCCGTCGTCCAATATCCAGCTCACCAAGCGCCAGGTGCCCATGAAATCCATTGCCCTCGCCATTCTGAGACGCCCTCCAATCGGTGTTGCTCTCAATCGAAACCCGCCATGCGGCGCACCGCCGCCGGATCATGCCCGTCCAGGCGCAGCTGAGCCAGAGTGGGCGCGCGGTCGCGCTTGGCGAAGCGACGGCCGTCGCGATCCGTCAGGAGACGGTGATGGAAATACGCCGGCGTCGGCAGGCCGAGGAGCGCCTGCAGGAGCCGATGCACATGGGTCGCCTCGAAGAGATCGAGGCCGCGGGTGACCAGGCTCACACCCTGGATCGCATCGTCGAGGGTGACGGCGAGATGGTAGCTCGTCGGCGTTTCCTTGCGCGCCAGCACCACATCGCCGAAGCGTTTGGGATCGAGCGCCTGGGTGCCGCGCTCGCGGTCGTGCCAGCTCAAGGCGCCGAGCATGGAAGCGGCCCGCGCGGCATCCAGCCTGATCGCGAACGGGTGCCCCGCGGCTTGGCGTTCTTCGCGCTCGGCCAGGCTCAAGCTTCGGCAAGTGCCGGGATAGAGCGGGCCGTCGGGCCCATGGGGGGCCGCCCCGGAGCGAAGGATCTCGGCGCCGATGTGGCTCCGCGTGCAGAAGCAGGGATAGAGGAGCTGGCGCCTGGCCAAGCGATCGAGGGCGGCTCGATAGTCGTCCATGTGCTGGGATTGCCGGCGCACCCGGCCGTCCCAGTCGAGCCCGAGCCAGGTGAGATCCTCGAGGATCCCGTCGGTGAATTCCGCCCGGCAGCGGCTTTGGTCGATGTCTTCGATGCGCAGCAGGAACCGCCCGCCCGTCGACCGCGCTTGCCGCCAGGCGACCAGCGCTGCATGGGCATGGCCCAGATGCAATCGCCCGGTCGGGCTCGGCGCGAAGCGGGTAACGACGGCTTGGCTCACGCCGGAGCGGATGGCAGGCGTGACACCCCGGCGCCATATCGGCTAGGACTACCGCCCCCATAGAGGATCATCGGCCTTGCAGAATCCCTTCGTGCTTACCGGTCCGCGGCTGCCTCCCGCATCCGGCGGCAAGCCCAAGCACCTCGTCATCCTGCTACACGGGCTCGGCTCCGACGGCAACGACTTGATCGGGCTGGCACCCTATTGGGCGCCGCTGTTGCCGGACACCGCCTTCGTCTCGCCCAACGCGCCCTTTCCCTGCGACATGGCGCCCTATGGCTATCAGTGGTTCAGCTTCCTCGACCGCTCGCCCAATCGCATCCAGGCCGGCGTGCAAGCCGCGGCACCCATCCTCGACGGCTTCATCGACCAAGAGCTCGGCGAGGCCGGTCTTGCGGAGAACGATCTGGCGCTGGTGGGATTCTCCCAGGGTGCCATGATGGCCCTCTACGTGGCGCTCCGCCGGGCCCGACCGGTCGCCCAGGTGCTGGGCTATTCCGGCCGCATCATCGGTGCCGAGCGCTTGGCCGAGGAGATCCGCTCGCGCCCGCCGGTGCAGCTGGTCCATGGCGAGGCCGACGAGGTGGTGCCGTTCGAGTCCCTGGCGCATGCGGCGGCATCCCTCAAAGCCGCCGGCGTGCCGGTGGAGACCCTGGCGCGGCCACGCCTCGGTCACTCCATCGACGAGGCCGGGCTCAAGCGGGGCGGCGAGCGTCTCGTGGCCGCCTTCAGCAGTCACAAAGCCTTAACCGGGAAATAGCCCCCCAGATATTGTGTTCTTTTCGCCCATCGGCTATCAAGGAATGGTCGTTGCGGTGCGCTCAGCCGCGCCGCGCCTTGGTAATTCGGGTAGGTTGGTGAGCGCGAACTCTTGTCCCTATCGCTTGAAAACTGTCCGGCCCTGGTCCTGAACGCGGACTTCCGTCCGCTCAGCTACTTTCCGCTTTCGCTCTGGTCCTGGCAGGATGCGGTCAAGGCCGTGTTCTTGGGTCGCGTCAACATCGTCTCGGAATATGAGCGCACGGTGCGTTCGCCCAATTTCGAGATGCGCCTGCCCAGCGTGATCGCGCTCAAGGACTACATCTCCTCGGCAAGGCGCCCGGCCTTCACCCGGTTCAACGTGTTCCTGCGCGATTGCTTCGCCTGCCAGTTCTGCGGCGACAACTATCCCACACCGGAGCTGACCTTCGATCATCTGGTGCCGCGCTCGCGCGGCGGCCGCACCACCTGGACCAACGTGGTCACCGCCTGTGCGGGCTGCAACCTGATGAAGGGCAACCGGCTTCCCAGGGAAGCGAAGATGTTCCCGTTGGAGGAGCCGGTGCAGCCGACCGTCTACGAGCTGCAGGAGAACGGCAGGGCGTTTCCGCCGAACTTCCTGCATGAGAGCTGGCGCGACTTCCTCTATTGGGACGCCGAGTTGGAAAGCAGCTAGCCGGCGAAATTTCACGCCCCTTCGACGAGCTCAGGAGGGCGCGGAGAACGACACAGAGCGCGCAGACTTCCGATTTCCGCCGCGGCGAAGCGCGGCATTGAGATTTTACCCTCCGCGATCTCTGCGACTTCTCAGCGCTCTCAGCGGTTCACCGCTTCTCCCGTGCCTCTACAGCCGTTCCGAAAGCCAGATTGCGGTGCGGCTGCCGAGCTTGATCGCTTGCGTCAACAGATCGTAGCCGGTGGCGGTCTCGCCGCCGGCGGCAACCGCGATCTCCTTGTGCTCGAGCTCTTGCCGGCGGAAACGGTCGATGGTCTGGCGGAGCGGAGCCTCGTCCTCGCCCAGCCGATCGATCTGGCCCCGATAGTGCTCGTCGATCACCTCTTCGACGGCGATGGTGCAGGCCATCGCCGCGCGCTGGCCCAAGAGCGCCGTGGCCGCTCCCAGCGCGTAGCCGGCCACATGCCAGAGCGGCTGCAGCAAGGTTGGCCGCACCCGCCGCTGGACCATGAGCCGCTCGAACTCCGCCAGGTGCTCTTCCTCCTGGCGGGCCATGTGCTGGAGCGACGGTGCGGCGGGCGAGCGTGCGAGGATGGCGAGCTGGCCCTCATAGATGCGCTTGGCGCCGTATTCGCCGGCATGGTCGACGCGGATGATGCGCTCGATGAGCTGGCGGCCCGAGAGGTCGCCCGGCAGCCGGCCTTCGCCGGTGCGCTCGGTCGCGGGCGGGCCTAGGGGCGGCTCCTTCCTAGTCATGGCCGAAGAGCCGCTTGGCGCCGAGACCGGCGAAGGCCGTCAATCCCAGCGACACCAGCACATTGAACCCGGCCATGGAGACCCCGAACAGGGACCAGGCGACCTCGTCGCAGCGCACCACCGGCTGGGCCAGGAGCTGCGCTTTCAGCTGCGCGGCGCTGGCGGCGGCCGGGAGCGTGGTGCCGCATTCCGCCGTGCCCGCCCACCAATGCTGCTCGACCCCGACATGGAAGAGGGCGATGGCAGCACCGGCGAGGAAGCCCACTCCGGCGAGGCCCACCAGAGCCGCGCTCGCCCGCCGTCCGCCCGGCATGCGCATAGCCGCCAGCGCCAGGACCGACAGCGCGATCGCGATCCAATAGGGGTAGCGCTGATACAGGCAGAGCACGCAAGGCTGCAGCCCGCCCACATATTGCGAGGCGAGTGCGGTGCCGAGCACCAGCGCGCTCGCCGCCAGCACCAGCGAAGGGACCGCCCGGGGCGGCAAGGCATCGAGCTCTGAGAGGAATTTCATGGGCATCAGACTATAGCCGGTCAAAGGAGGAAACGGACGAGCACAAAGCCGCCGACGAGGAAGAGGGCGAAGACGCTCGTGACCCACACCATCCGCTCTTCGATGAAGCGGCGGATCGGCGGCCCGAACCACCACAAGAGCGCCGTCAGCGGATAAAAGCGGAGTGCCCGGGAGATGAGCGAGGCGGCCGCGAAGGACAAGAGGTCGAACTCAGCCGCGCCGCTGGCGATGGTCACCAGCTTATAGGGGATCGGCGTCATCCCCTTGATGACGATGATCCACCAGCCATAGCGGTTGAACAGCTCCTGGAATTCCAGGATGCGCGGGCCGTAGCCGTAGAATTCCAGGATCGGCCGGCCGATCGCATCGAACAGATAGTAGCCGACGGCATAGCCGAGGAACCCGCCGAGAACCGAGGCAAGCGTGCAGAGGAAGGCATACCACCAGGCCCGCTCGCGCCGGGCCAATACCATCGGGATCAACAGCACGTCGGGCGGTATCGGGAAGACCGAGCTTTCGACGAAGGAGACGAACGCCAGGGCCTCGGTCGCCCGGGAATGGCCGGCGAGGGCGAGGATGCGGTCGTAGAGTTTTCGCAGCATGGGGATGCGGGTCTAGCAGGTGAGACGACCCGAAGTGAAGGGCTTATGACTCTGGTCGGCCCGGAAGGCGGCTCGACTACGATCCGCACCGATTGCCGGCAAGCACGTCCGCCTGCTCGGCAAACAGCACCTTGATCCAATCGATGACCGCGCGCACGCAAGGGGCACGTCGCAAATCGCGGTGGACGATCATCCAGTAGGTGGCGGCAAGCTCGGGGATCGGCGAGGTCAGCCGCTCCAGCAGGGGATGGCCGTCGCCGATATAGCAAGGTATTACGCCGCGACCGGTGCCGGCGCGGATGGCCTCCACATGCATCAGCAGCGTTGAGGCGCGCAGCGCCACCGGCATTCCGGTCTCTTCCACCTGTCGCTGGACCCAGCGCGCAGGCTCGTGCGACTGCCCCTGCGACTGCTCCTCGGTATAGGCCACCCAGGCATCAGTGTCCTCGCCGCGGCGCCGGTAAACCGCGACGGCGAAGGTCCCGAGTTTGACGACATAATAGTTGCCGCTTTCCGGCGGCTGGTGACGCAAGGCCAGATCGGCCTCGCGTCGCACGAGGTTCGCCGGCTGCAGAGACTGGACAAACTCCAAGGTGATGCCGGAGGGCAGCGGCGTTGCCGTCGCTCCCGACAAGCACCGCGCCAGAAATCCGGCGGCGCACTCGCCGGTCGATACCCGCACCGTGCCGCTCAGCATCGGCGAGACCGCCGCGCGCCGCCGCTCAAGCGCCAGCATCGCCCGCTCGGCGTCTTCAGCCGCGCCGAGGAGTTGCTCACCGGCAGCGTTGAGGCGCCCCCCTTCGGGCAGCCGGTCGAACAAGGGCTGACCGTCGAAACCGGCCTCGAACGCGGCCAGTCGGCGCGCGATGGTCGGTTGGCTCAACCCGAGCGCCCGCCCAGCAGCACGCATTGAGCCCTCGCGGGCAACGGCAAGAAACACCCGCACTCCGTCCCAGTCCATGGTTCCGCGGCTCGATGGCGGCCGCTGCGTTGCCGGCTCATGCCGCGGCTCGTCCTCGGCGATCGCCAAACCCTCTGGTGCAGCCATGCCCTGTCCCTTCCTCGCGAAGCGGAACGTTCCGACTTCGTACCAGGAAATCGGCGCCACGAAAACGTTCCAGTGGTCTCCAAAAACGGCGATCACTGCAATTAAATTGCGGCGCTACGCTCCCTCACCGCGGTGCAGCATCCATTAAAAAGCGGAGGAAGACATGGAACGCAAAACGCCCACTATCATCGATCTCAACGCCGAAGCCGAAGCTCACGATGCTCCGCGGCGCCAAGGCGGGTGTCGCGCGCCTCTGAGCCAACCCAAACCGCTTTGACGAGCCAACCGATGATCAAGGTGTGGGGACGGATGACATCGACCAACGTCCAGAAGGTTATGTGGTGCATCGACGAACTCGGCGTGGCGCACGAGCACATCGACATTCCGCACGGGCGCGCCAAAGAGGAGCCGGCCTATCTCGCCATGAATCCGAACGGCCTGGCGCCGACGATCGAGGAAGACGGCTATGGAGAAGGAAATGGGAAATAGAACGCCTGGCATCATCGATCTCACCGCGGAACTTGCGAAGCTGACCATGTTCCGTGGACTGACACCGCAAACAAAGAGGGCGGAGCGCCGGGGCAGTGGGACGCAACTGGGCCCTTATCGCGACGGTATCCTCATCGCCGGTAAGTCCGCAGGGACAAGTCATTGGGAAACACATCCCGACGACGAGCTAGTTCACGTTCTCGACGGTACGAAGACCCTGGAAATTGTCTGCGATGACGGGCCGCCCAAGTCCTTCGTGCTTCGCGCCGGAATGATCGCCGTCGTTCCGCGGGGTGCGTGGCACCGCTTTCAATCGTCGGAGGGCGGAACGACCTGGAGCGCGACGCTTCCCGGCGACCACATTGAGCTCGATGTCAACGACCCTCGGACGGTAGAGCCGAAGAAAGTAATAACAACCGGAACGCCCAGCATCATCGATCTCAACCAAGAAGTCGCGAAGCTGAAGATGTTCCGACGGGCCCCCAATTCGACGGCGGCGGATCGCGAAGGAAGCGTCGCACAATTGGCTTCCTACCGCGACGGCCTCCTTTTGGCCATCAAGTCTTCGGGGAAGGATCATTGGGAACGTCATCTCACCGGCGACGAGCTGGTTCACATCCTCGACGGCACTGCAACCCTGGACATCGTGTGCGATGACGGACCGCCGAAGTCATTCGAGCTTCGCACCGGAATGATCGCCGTCATTCCGCAGGGTGCGTGGCACCGCCTTCTCTCTTCGCAGGGTGCCACGCAAATGGCCGTGACGCCTTTTCCCGGCGAGCATATCGAGCTCGATGTCGACGACCCGCGCACGGTCGAGCGCAAGCCGGCCTGAGCAAATGGCCATGACGGTCGAGCGAGCTCTCGTCGCGGCCGAAAAGCGGAGCGGTTGGCGATGAACACGCTGAACATCGTTGTACGGTCGAACCCGTGAAGAAGAACATCAAGCTCCTCTACGGCTTCTCCTTCTTCGATCAGTTCATGATCGTGATCCCCCTGCTCGTCCCCTATCTCGCGACGAAGGGTATCGGCATGGGGCAGTTCATGGAGCTGCAAGCCGTGTTCGCGCTGGTGATCGTCTGCGGCCAGATGCCGACCGGCCTGCTTTCGGACGTGTGGGGAAGGAAGAAGACGCTGCTGCTGGGCTCGATCCTGAAGGCGGCCAGCTTTTCGCTCCTTCCGCTGTGGGACACTTATGAGGGTTTCCTCCTCTACCACCTCACCATGGGGATCGCCCTCAGCATGATCTCAGGCGGCGATGTGGCGTTCGTCTATGAATCGTATCTCGCGGCGGGCGGCGAGAAGTCCCGGGGAACAGCCGTTCTCGGGAACGCCAAGCTCGCCGCGCAAATCGGAACGACGGTGAGCGCGCTCATCGGTGGCGCGGTCGTCATCCTGTCCTATGGGCATCTCTTGTGGGCGAACGCGGTGCTGAGCTGGATCCCGGTCATCCTCGTGCTCGGCCTCGCCGAGCCGCAAGCGGGCCCGGCCCGGGGGAAGATACGGGCGGAAGCGCTCAAGACGATGCTCTCGACCACGCTGGTGCGGGACGCCGCGATACGGCTCGTGCTCCTCAATATGGTCGCCTGGGGAACCGGCGGGCTGGTGATGTTCTGGGTGAACCAGAAATACTGGCAGGAGAGCGGCGTGCCGCTCGCCTATTTCGGAGTCCTGTTGGCTGGCTACGGTCTCATCCTCGGCCTCGCCGGGAGATCCGCCGCTCTTCTGCAGGCAAGGTACGGAAGGCGACGATTGCTGGCCGCGGTCGGCGTGTTGCCCATCGTCGCGTATTTCGCCATGGCATCCTTCTTCGGCTGGGGCGGGATCTTGGCCGGGGCCGTGGGCCAGGTCGGCCGGGGCCTGGGCGAGGTGCTCTTCCTCAATGCGCTCAACGAGAGGATTTCTTCCGCGTTCCGCGCGACCGTGATCTCCATGGCGCAAATGGGCATCCGCGGCGCGTTCTTTCTCCTCGGCCCCCTCGTGGGCTATGGGATCGACGGCTGGGGCCTACCGTCCGTCTTGTCGGCGCTGGGCATCCTGTTCTCGATCGCCCTTGTATTTCTGCTCCTGCCGCTCATCCTGCGGGAACCCGCTCCGAGCCCGGCCGGCTCGACTAAAGACGCGTGACCACCGGAAGCGGATCCCGCGAGGGCTCCCCGTGGACGCATTTCGAAGTTGCCGTCCCGCGGTATTCCGGGCTAATCCCAGGGCGCGTTGCCCCTGTGGCGGAATGGTAGACGCGGCAGACTCAAAATCTGTTGCCCGCAAGGGCGTGCTGGTTCAAGTCCGGCCAGGGGCACCAACCATTCCAATGTCTTAACTTCGACACTCCGGAATCGAATCCGTCGAGCGATCGCGCCAGGTAGCAAATAGGTAGCAGGCGACATAGCAGCGGATGGGGTTATTCGAAGGACAAAGCGTTTCAGCAAACTCTTCCTGCACGTCGAAGGGCCTTGACCCATTTGTCGCTCGGCTCCACATCATCACCAGCCGAGAGGGCGCTCACAAAGGAGCTCACAATGAGCAAGCGCACTTCTCGAATCGATCGTTCGTCGGAGGCATCTGAGCAGGCTCGCCCAACCGGGGAACAATACGCAGGCGTAATCACCGCGGTGATCTACGCTACTCGCATTCTGAGTCCCGTCGCCGCATCATTGTCGTTGGGTGTTGTTGTTGCTGGAGTTGTGTATGACCTGCTTTCCGGCAACGAGTGAGAGCTGATGATCGAGACGCCACATTGGTTGTTTCGACCCCCCCTTGGGGGTCCGTTAGCCCTCTCGGCCATCTCTCTCGCATAAGGGCCGGTTACATCTTCGCTGGCGCCTCAGTCCTTGAACCTCGTCCTAGAGTCTGATCCGGTTGGAAGGAATTGCCTGAGGCCCCTCGCCCGCTTCGCGGGCGAGGGGTTAAGGACGATGCGGGTTCAATGGCTGATCCCACCTCATCGGATCAGACTCTAGTTTCCGTCGAGCTTCGGCGATCCGAGGTTTTCCATCGTCGGTCTTCGGGCCCGTGCTCAATCCACCATGCAACCGATAGCGCCAGGCTCCCCGCTTCGTCCGGATCGCCATCCATCTGCACGGCGTCCCACGGCGCGTGCGAGCCCCGCAGAAGCGTTTCAGCCGCATTGTCCAACTTGTACTTCGCACGAAACGGGGGGGGGCCGTCAGATTTCGAGACAACACGCCGCTCCGCTCGGGGAAAATGAACACTTGCGCGGGCTCCCGATCGGCGCCGATCGGGAGCCCGGCAGATCGCCAATTTTAATCGCTGAGACAATGCTTTGGTCCGGCGCTTTGGCGGGGTCCCGGTTCCATGCTTATTCACAGTCAGGTCGAATTCAAACCGAAGCGGCGGCGTTGAAAATCGGCTAATGCCTTGCCCGCCGTGGACACCAGAAACACGAGTCCAATGTAGATCGCGGCCGTTGCGGTCAAGACCTCGATCGGTTCGTACCAGATGTTGACCAGCTTCATGGCCTGGAGCATCAAATCCGGCACTGTAATGACCGACACCAGGGTCGATGACTTCACGATGACCGTGAACTGGTTGACGATCGAGGGCGCCACGGTCAGCAGAGTCTCCGGCAGGACGATCCGTTGAAAGACCTGGAATGGCGACATGCCGACGGAATAACCGGCTTCCCGGTGGCCGCGCGGCACGGCCTCGATTCCGGCGCGGAAGGTCTCGGCCAGATAACCGCTCGATTGCAGTCCAAGCGCCACCCACCCCGCGGTGAAGAAGCTGTTGGGCCAGCCGAACAGCTCAGGCCAGACGTAGTTGACCCACATGAGCTGCACGAAGATCGGTGTCGCGCGAAAAAACTCGATCAGCGCCATGGCTGCCGGTCGTAGCGGCCGGACATGAAGACGAACCAGGCACAGCACCAACCCGCCGACGATCGCCATGAAAAAGGCGATGGCGCAGACCTCGACCGTGACAGCCAACCCTTGCAACAGAAGGCCGCGTTGATTCCAGACCAGGCGTTCCCAGTTGCTCATCGCCATGCACTCTCAGGCATAGACCTTGTTGCGCCAACGCTCGGACAGCCCGCGGACGCTCCCGGCAACGACGTAAATGACTGCGAAATAGGTCACCGCCGCGCCGGTATAGAGCGGCAGCGGCCGCATTTCTTGCTGCGTCACCATCGAGACCTGATACATCAAGTCGGGTACAGCGATCAGCGACACGATCGTCGTTGCCTTGAACAGCGATACGAATTGATTGACCGCTTCGGGCAGCATGCGGCGGACCACTTGCGGCAATATGATCCGGCACAGGATCGTAGACTCGCCCATGCCGCAGGCACGCCCGGCATCGAGATGGCCTTGGGGGATCGATTGGATGCCGGCACGGAACGTCTCCGCGAAATAGCCGCTGTAGACGAAGCCAAGCGCGATCACAGCCGACACAAAGGGCGAAAACTCGATGCGCTGGCCGATTAATTTGCCCAGCAGCAACGGCAGAACGAAATGCACCCAGATGACCATGATGTAGTCGGGCGCATTGCGGAATACCTCGACATGCAGGGTCCCGATCCAGCGGAACGGCCAGGCGCGATTGACCCTGAGCAGCGCCGCCGCCAGTCCGACGATCAACGCCACGGTGGCCGCGGCAAAGAAGACATAAGCATTGAAGGCCAGGCCGCGCAGCAGGACCAGGCGATATTCCCAGAACAGCGCCGGATTGAGAGCGTCGATGAGTGCTTCTGACAATTCGGGGTTCCTACTGCAGCTTCTTGGATAGGAACTGGCGGCAGCGCTCGGATTTGGGTGCGCCGAAGACCTGATCGGGCGGGCCTTCCTCCTCGATCCGGCCGTTATGCAAGAACAACACGCGGTCGGACGCATCGCGGGCAAACGCCATCTCGTGGGTGACGACGATCATCGTGGTGCCGTCGGCGGCCAGCTCGCGCATCACTGTCAGAACCTCGTCCGTTAATTCGGGATCGAGCGAGGAGGTCGGCTCATCGAACAGCATGGCCTTAGGTTGCATCGCCAAGGCGCGCGCGATGGCAACGCGCTGCATCTGTCCGCCCGAGAGTCGCGCCGGATATTCCTCGCCCTTCTCCGACAAGTGCACGCGCGCCAAGCATTCTTCGGCAAGCGCGATGGCGTCCTTTCGGCTCATCCGGCGTACACGCAGGGGCGCTTCGATGACGTTGCCGATCACGGTCATATGGGGCCACAGATTGAACTGCTGGAACACCATGCCCAGGTCGCGTCGCATGCGGTTGATGTCCGACATCGGCCGCTCTTTTCGGTCACCGGAAGCCGTCACCGGCCCGCCCATCGGTTCGCCGTCGATAAAGACCTCACCCGCGCTCGGCCTTTCCAGGCGATTGATACAGCGCAGCAATGTGCTCTTACCCGACCCGCTGGCGCCGATCATGCTGACGACGCTACCGCGATGGACATCGAACGACACGCCGCGCAGCACCTCGAGCGCGCCGAAGCTTTTGCGCAGATCGACCACGCGTATTGCGGGAACCGCGTCCATGCCTGGGCCTCTCCCTGTCCCTCCATACCTTCGCCCGTGCCTAGACCTTGCACGAAGTCGTATAGCATGATGGGATTGCCTAATCCGTCATGATGGTTCAACCGTCGTTCGATTGGCAACCTCGCCATGACACTCCATTCCGGTCGCACCGGAGCGACCGTCGTTGATCATGGCAATTCGATTGCATCCTCGCCGCGATACGCTTGCGCGCGATTGCGTAAGCGGTCGCCCTAGGCGGGGCTTTGACGCTTAAGCGCGGTTTCGTACGCAAACCTGAGGAGAGCGATATGAGCGATCAAGTCAGCACGAGCAAACGGGAATTTCTGAAGGGTGCCGCGATCCTGGGCACGGCATCGAGCCTGGTGGGTGCGGCGATGGCGCCGCGCGAATTGCTGGCTCAGGTGCTTGAAACGGGGGTACGGGAGGACTCGATCCTGGCCAAGGTTCGCAAGGAAGGCGTGCTCAGGATCGGTTACTCCCAGACCGGCCCCTGGTTCTACAAGGACGCCAAGACCGGCGATCTCGGCGGCATCTACAAGGATGTTTGCGATCGCCTGTGCAAGGAACTCGAGATCAAGCCCGAATACAAGGAAGTGACGTTCGCCAACGCGACGGTGGGTCTGCGCCGCAGCGACTACGACCTCTATGGTTCGTCGCTGACCTATACGATTCCGCGCGCGCTGACCGTGAACTATGTCGGCCCGCTCTACTCCAAGGGCAGCTTGTTGCTGATCCACAAGGACGACGCATCCCGGTTCAAGACCGTGGCCGATTTCAACGACCCCAGCGTGACCTTCTCGGTCACCGCGGGCGCCAGCGAAGAGGGGCGAATCCCGGTCCTGTGGCCGAAGGCGAAAATTGTCACCACGACCGGACAAGTCACCCTCGGCGCCGAGCCCGTGCGCGCCAAGCGTGCCCATGCCTGGATGAGCGGCGACAGCGACGTCATCCTGTTCGCCAAGCGCAATGCGAACTGGGCCACGGTGTTTGCGCCGGATCAGCCGATCGACAAGCGCCCGAACACCTGGGCCGTGCGCTATGGCGATGCGGAGTGGAAAGCGTTCCTCGATTTCTGGGGACAGTTCGTAGTGGTGAATGGCGAGATGGACCGGCTGTTTGCGCATCACATGGAAAAGCTGGGCGCGGCCTGAACGTCGGAGGCAAGCGGGACCCGCCGAGCGACGGGTAGTTGGCCGCGCGTGAGGCCTTGGTTAATGTCCTGGAGCGCCGGCATGCGTCGTGGCCGGCGCTGTTCCAGAGAGCCTCGACGCCGCCCGCGCCGCCACGCTGCTGGATGGCGGCATTTAACTTCGCCTTGGCTCGGGGGTCTCCGCGACCGCTTCGGTCTGCGTTCGCTCACCCGTTCCTAAACCATCGGCACCCCCGAGGAGACCAAGATGACCTGGAGCTTCAAGGACAAGAAGGTGGTGATAACCGGAGCCGCCGGCATCTTCGGCCGGCGCATCGCCGCGGATTTCGCCGCCGCCGGCGCACTTCTCTGCCTGTCCGACATCCGCTCGAAAGAGCTGGCCAAGCTGCCGAAGGCGCTCGGCCTCAAGCGGGGCCGCTATCTCACTCATGCGACCGAGCTGACCGACGAGAAATCGATCGGACAGCTCGTCCGCCACGTCGCCAAGGCCTGGAATTCTCCCGACGTCGTCGTCAACAACGCCGGCATCTATCCGCGCAGCGGCTCGCTTCTCGCCATCAAGACCGAGGACTGGGATCGGCTCATGGACGTGAACCTCAGGGCACCCTTTCTTCTCTCCCGGGATTTCGCCCGGCTCATGCGCGACCGTGGCGTCAAGGGCAGCATCGTCAACATCTCCTCCGGCGCGTCCCGGCGCATGGCCATGGGCTCGGTGCCGTACTGCACCTCGAAGACGGCGATCGACCGCCTGACCAAGGGCTTTGCCCTCGAGCTGGCCCCGTTCGGCATCCGCGTCAATGCGGTGGAGCCGGGCTTCGCGCCGGGCAGCGAGGTCAGTCTCCTCAGCGAGGACTACGTGAAGACCATGATCCAGCGCATCCCCATGGGCCGCGCCTCGGGCTCGCATGATGCGCCGAACGCCGTCATGTTCCTCTCATCGGCGGCGGCGGCGTTCATCACCGGCGCCACGCTTGCCGTCGATGGCGGCAACTCGATCGGCACCTTCAACCCCGACTTCTATGAGAAGCGCTGAGCCGGACCGATCTCATGTTCAAGCCATGTGGCAGCCTGCCACCTCCGCGGCTAACGGCGACCGCGCCGGAGACCCACATCAGCAGCTCGTGATCTGCTGCCTGCATGCCGGTTCAAGTCCGGCCAGGGGCAGCAAACGACCGCCATCGACAATGAGGGAATAGAACCGCCCGGCCTCGGGCGGACGATAAGAGCTCGGTCCGCTACTCAGCGAGCGCCCGACGCACCGCTTCAGGCTCCCTGGCAATGACCGCGAGAAGGACGCGAGCCGCGCGGTCGGGGCAGCGGCGGCCTTGCTCCCAGGCGTGGATCGCCGTCACATCGAGACCGAACCGCCGGGCAAAGGCGGATTGCGATAGACCCAGGGCCTTTCGCAGCTGAGCCACGTTGACCCTCTCCGGCACCGTCACGGTGTATTCGGGAAGCTTCGTCTCGCCACGCGCATGGGCAAGCGCATCGCGGAGCCCCGCGATCACGCGGCGGCCGAGCGCGCTATGACGCGGCTTCGAGCGCCGCGGTGAGCCTGCGGATTTCCTGCTTCTCGGCATTCGTCACATCCTCTTTGTCATTCTTGGCGTAGATATCGATCAAGTAGAGCACGTCCCGAGCGGTCATGACGTAGTAGATGACGCGGGCACCACCCCGCTTGCCCTTGCCGCCGCGAGCCGCCCGCGCCTTGCGCGCTCCACCGGTGCCGGCGATCACAGGCCAGGCCAACGGCGCCAGCGCAATCTCAAGCTCGGCGGTGGCCCGTTCGCCGGCGGTCAGCAGCTTACGCGCCCGCCGGTCGTAACCCGGCGTGGCTACCACCCTCATGTTGGGACTATACGGCAATGTCTTATACGAGGGAAGGTGCGTGAGTCCGCAGCATGGTGCGGGCTGTTCGATTGCTGTTTGCCGTGAGAAGCTCGCGGTGTCCAGTTACGTGGCATTCGCAATCTACCCGCGCCGCTGCGGCATCGACTAAGATCGCGCCCAATAGGGCCGAGCAGAGTGAGCCTTTGCGGGGCGTCGACAGCAATGCCAGAGACCATACCCGTCAGCATCAAGGTGGCGGCCGACAAGCCGCTCGGGCCCTATCGGCCGATCTGGAATTGGTTCGGCTATGACGAGCCGAACTACACCTATACCGAGAACGGCCGAAAGCTCCTGGGCGAGCTGGCAGAGCTCTGTCCGGCGCCTTCCTATGCGCGCACCCACAATCTGCTCACCAGCGGCGACGGCACGCCGTCCTTGAAATGGGGTTCGACCAACGCCTACACCGAAGATAGGACGGGCCGGCCGGTCTATGATTGGCGGATCATCGACCGCATCTTCGATGCCACTCTCGATGCCGGCGTGGTGCCCTTCGTCCAGGTCGGCTTCATGCCCGAGGCCTTGTCGACCAAGCCGGTGCCCTACCGCCACAGCTTCCCCGACATGGGGCCGGGCGGCATCAAGACGGGATGGGCCACACCGCCCAAGGACTACGGCAAATGGGGCGAGCTCGTTGCCGCCTGGGCCCGGCACATGGCCGAGCGCTACGGCCAGCGCGTGGTTGCCTCCTGGCCCTGGGAGGTGTGGAACGAGCCCGATGGCAATTATTGGACCGGCACGGTCGAGGAGTTCTGCCGACTCTACGATGTGACGGTGGATGCGCTCACCCGCGTCTTGCCGGGCGTGCGCGTAGGCGGCCCACACACCTGCGGCGCCCATGGCCGTCCCGGTGCCGGTCCGTTCCTCAGGCAGTTTCTCCAGCACTGCGTCGGCGGCACCAATTGGGCGACCGGCGCCCGCGGGACCCAGCTCGACTTCATCGGTTGCCACGCCAAGGGCCGTCCCTCGATCGGCTCCGGTGTGGTGCGCATGGGTCTCCAGCGGCACCTCAACGACATCCAGACCAACCTCGATATCGTCAAAGAATTTCCCGAGCTCGCGGGCCGGCCCGTCATCCTCGGCGAGTCCGACCCGGAGG
The DNA here is from genome assembly GCA_016195085.1 of Pseudomonadota bacterium. Classification (NCBI taxonomy): domain Bacteria; kingdom Pseudomonadati; phylum Pseudomonadota; species Pseudomonadota bacterium. The sequence continues at coordinate 43,551 of JACQAG010000071.1, forward strand.
GGTGTGCCGCCTGCTCGATGCGGACCCATCCGGAGAACGCCTATCGCAACGGGCCGCTCTATGGCGCCTATGTGGTGGAGGCGATCGCGCGCACCTATGAGCTGTCACGGCGCGCGGGGGTCGACATCGAAGGCAGCGTCACCTGGGCCTTCCTCTTCGAGGGCCAGGCGTATTTCGAGGGCTTCCGCGATCTGGCGACGAACGGCATCGACAAGGCGGTGTTGAACGCGTTGCGCATGCTGGGCATGCTGGAAGGCGCCTGGCTCCATGTCGCCTCCAGCCACGCTCTATCCCTTGATTCCATCCTGAGCCAGGGCGTGCGCGGTGCGCCGGACGTCAATGCGCTGGCGACGTCGAGCGATGCGGGCGTGAGCATCCTCCTCTGGCACTATCACGATGACGACGCCGCCGGTCCGGAGGCGGCGATCACGCTCGAGGTCTCGGGCCTGCCGCATGCATCGAAGCCGGTCAGCCTCCGCCACTACCGGATGGACGAGCGCCACAGCAACGCCCATCGCCTCTGGCAGGAGATGGGCGAGCCCCAGGATCTCGCCGGTGAGGCTTATGCGACGCTCGAACGGGCGGGGCAGCTGCAGCGTTTCGAGCCCGAGCGAAGCGTGACGGCGACGAGCGGCGCGCTGCCGCTCTCCTTCACCCTGCCGCGCCAAGGCGTCTCGTTGCTGCGGTTGACATGGGGTGATTGAGCGCGCACCAGGCACTTCAGCGTTCGGCCGCCGCCTGCGGGACCGTCCCGACCTCCCTCAGGTCCTAGCGGAACCGCTCCCCGGGGATCCTGGCGGTGACCACGGTCCCGGCGCCGGGCGCGCTCTTGATGTCCATCGTGCCGCCATGCAGCTCGACTAGGCGCTTGGTCAGCGGCAAGCCGAGGCCGATGCCGCCAAATCGCCGCACCAAGCTGGTATCGAGCTGACCGAAGGGCGTCAGCACGATCTGAAGCTTCTCCGCCTCGATGCCGATGCCGGAATCTTCGATGCGGATCTGCAGCCGGCCCTCGGCGTCGCGCGCGACCTTGAGAGCGACGGTGCCGCCGGCCGGGGTGAACTTGATCGCGTTGGAGAGGAGATTGATCAGGATCTGGCGGAGCTTGGCGGCGTCGCCATAGAACTGGGGCAGGGTTTCTTCGATCTCGACGCTGTAGGTCACCTGGGCCTTCTCCGCCATCTCCCTGACGATGCTGCTGCTGAGCGAGACGACACCGGCGATCTCGACTGCCTCTTCGCTCAGCACCAGGCGGTTCGATTCGGCCTTGGTGATGTCGAGGATGTCGCTGATGATGGCGAGCAGATGCTCGCCGCTGTCGGTGATGTAGCCGGCGTATTCGGTGTGCTTCGGCGTCGCCTTCCCGTTCATGCCGGCGCGGATCATGCTGGCGAAGCCGATGATGGCGTTCAACGGCGTGCGCAGCTCGTGGCTCATATTGGCGAGGAACTCGGTCTTCGCCCGGTTTGCGGTCTCGGCCGCGGCGACGGCGGTGAGCAAACGCTCTTGGTTTTGCCTGAGCTCGTCGAAGGCGCTGCTGGCGCGCAGCAAGTAGCGCACGCGATGGCTCAAAATGACCCACTGGATCGGCTTGGCGATGAAATCGGTGGCACCGACTTCGTAGGCTCTGGTGATCGAGTGCAGGTCGTCGAGGCCGGTCGCCATCAGGATCGGCACATACGCCCATTGCGGAAGCTGCCTGAGCTGGCGACAGAGCTCGAACCCGTCCATCCGCGGCATGACCAGGTCGACCACCAGGAGATTCGGGCTCTGCTCCTGGCACAGCCGGTATGCCTCTTCGCCGTCGCTCGCCTCGGTGACGGCGTAGCCGTCGTCTTCGAGGCTGGCGCGCATGATCGAGCGCACCAGCGCATCGTCGTCGACGATTAGAATCGAGGCTTGCTTCTCCACGCAGCACGGGTCCGGGGATTGTTAGGTCAGCTCCTTGAGACTCTTGGTGGCCGCGGCGAGCTCGGCATCGAGCGCGTCGAGGAGCGGCTTGACCGGTTCGGCGCCCACCTCGCGGGCGATGGTCTCGATCTCGGCGCAGCGCTCGGAAAGCTTGCGCGCGCCGATCGCACCTGCGCTGGATCTGAGGCTGTGCGCGGCCCGCCACACCGCCTCGGCGTCGCCGGCATCGGCCTTGGCGCGGATCGTGGCCGCGAGCGGCGGGCTGGTCTGGGTGAATTGCGTGACCACGCGCTGCAGCAGCTCGACGCTGCCCTTGCCTTTGATGGCGCGGATCTTTTCGATGGTGCTGTGGTCGATCGTCGCTGGATCGGCGGCGCCCCGCGGATCGGATCTGACGGGCGCACGCTCCAAGCTCGGCAGCCAGCGTCTCAGCGTCTCGGCGAGCTGCACCTCGTCGTAGGGCTTCACCAGGAAATCGTCCATTCCCGCCTCGAAGCAGCGCTGCTGCACGGCGGTCAAGGCATGCGCCGTCACCGCGACGATGGCGGTCCTTCGCCGGGATGCCTCGCCGGCCTCGGCGACCTTAGCTTCGATCTTGCGCATGCGCCGCGCCGCCTCGAAGCCGTCCATCACCGGCATCTCGCAATCCATCAGCACGAGGTCGAAGCGATCCTCCGTGAAGCGCTCTTCGGCGATGCTGCCGTTGGACGCGGTCACGGTCTGGCAGCCCATGGCTTCCAGCATACCGACAGCGACCTCCTGGTTGGTGGCGTTGTCCTCCACGACCAAGATGCGGGCGTCGAACTGCGCACGCTGCGTGCGCACGCTGCGGCGCATGAAGTAGGGAGCGACGTCGGTCTCGCGCGACTTAGAGGCGAGCGTCGCTAGGCAGTTGAACAGCTCGGATGGACGCGCAGGCTTGGTCAGGGTCGCGAATATGCCGAGCCGCGTCTGGCTGTCGTCGGTGATGAGGCCGTCGATGCCGGCCAGCGCCACGACCTTCGCCTTCCTGCCGCTGTCATCGGTGTGGATCCGGTGCGCGAGGTTGACGCCGGCCCCCTTCAGCCCCTTGACGTCGATGATGGCCACATCGAAGCCGCGCGCCGAGGTGCCGGCCGCGGTCCACGCCGCCTCGGCTTCCTCGGCATTGGTCGCGACCGTGGTCTCGATTCTCCAGCTGGACAGGTACAACGACAAGACGCGCGCGCTAACCGCGTTGGTATCCACCAGCAGCGCGCGGAACGGCCGCGCGACATGGCGGGAGGCGCGGGTCTCGTCCGCCTCGCCGGCGACCCGCCCCAGCCGGACGGTAAACCAGAAGCGCGATCCATCGCCGAGCTCGCTGGTCACGCCGATCTCGCCGCCCATCAATTCGACGAGATGCTTGGCGATGGTGAGGCCGAGCCCGGTGCCGCCGCGCGCGCGGGTCATCGCATGGTCGGCCTGATAGAAGGAGCTGAACACTTGCTGGCGCTGCGCGGAGGCGATGCCGATCCCGGTGTCTTCCACGGAAAAGGCAAGCACCACATGGTCGGGACCGCTGCCGGCGACATCGATCTCGATCAGGACCTCGCCGCGCTCGGTGAACTTGACGGCATTGCCGACGAGGTTGATAAGGACCTGGCGCAGCCGAATGGGATCGCCGTGCAGCTTGCCCGGCACCTCCTCGGCGATGAAGTAGACGAGCTCGAGTCCCTTGCTGGCCGAGGGCTCGCAGAAGAGATCGGTCACCTCCGCGATCACCTCGCGCGGGTCGAAATCCACATCAAAGAGCTCGAACCGTCCGGCTTCGATCTTGGAGAAATCGAGGATGTCGTTGATCGTCGCCAACAGCGCCTTGCCCGAACGCGACAGCGTCTCCGCCAACCGCCGTTGCCGGTCATTGAGCGGCGTGGAGATGAGCAGGTTCGCCATGCCGAGCACGCCATTCATCGGCGTTCGGATCTCGTGGCTCATCGTCGCCAGGAACTGCGACTTGGCGAGGTTCGCTGCCTCGGCCTGCTCGCGGGCGCGCACCAGATCTTCTTCCGTTCGTTGCCGGCGCTGCACTTCGGCCGTCAGGCTAAGGGCGAGCTCGTTCTGGCGGCCGGCGAAGGTCGCGACCAGCGTGCTGGTGGCGATGAGGACGGTGAAGATGGTGATGAGGAGCGCCAAGAGCGTCGGAGAGAGCGCCATGCTGGACGTCGGCGCGTCGGGGAGCGGATAGAAGATCGACGCCTGCATGGCGGTGTAATGCATGCCGGCGACGGCCAAGCCCATGACCGTTGCGGCAATGATCGTTTCCGGCCGGCCCGAGGAAAACGGCCGATGGATGCGGAAATGGATGCTGAGCGAGATAAAGGCCAGCACCACCGCCACGACGATCGACAGCAGCACCAGTCCGGGATCGTATCGGAGCAGCGCCTCCGGCTGCATCGCCGCCATGCCGGAGTAGTGCATGGTGCCGATGCCGGCCCCCATCAGCACCGCGCTGACGCCGAGGCGCTTCACATCCGGCTCCGTCGGGCGGCTGATCGTGCCGAGCGCGGTGCCGCTCGCCAGCACGCCCGGGATCATCGATAAGACGGTGCCGACCGAGTCGTAGGTGATACCGCAGGGCAGCGAGAAGGCGAGCATGCCGATGAAGTGCATCGACCAGATGCCGCCGCCCATGCTGAGAGCGCCGGCCGTCGCCCAGGCCCAACGGCCGCGTTGGGTGGCGGCGGCGACGATGCGCCCGGAAATCGACAGGGCGACGAAGGCGGCAAGGATGGCAATGACGACCGAAGTCGCCACCAGCGCCAAATCATAGGCGCCGAGATAAGCCGTGGCCCGGTCGATCGCATCGTAGACCGGGAAAAACCGCCAGTCCAGTTCAAGCATAGATGGCACAGACCGCCCCCCACGCGCAGACTGTCACACTAATTTCGCGCGGTTTTTCACGAATGGAACCACCGAGTTCTTATTGTATGGCGGCTATTCTCTCGGACGCAATCGCGCGTTGGCGCCGGCGGCGCCTCACTCGCGCGCGCATGTCGCGACAGCGAAGCCTTAGAAGGGTCTTCGGTGCCCGGATGCGATGGCGCCACCCGGCCGCGGCTGAGCGTGGGTGTGCTGCGTGTGGGCGAGCGCTTTCCAGCTCTGCCAGATGTAGTAGAGGAGCACGGTCACCGGAATGGCGAGAGCGGCCACCAGGAGCGCGCGGGCGAAGGGCTGCGCCAGATGCACGACCACGGTGCCGCCGAGAGCGCATAGGAACAGAGTCGCCGCCAAGAGGACGAAGATCTTCGCCGCCGTCGCCATACGCCATCCCGCATACACCTCTTCATAGGCATTGGCGGGCTCGCGCGGACCGCCACCCGTCGGGCGCGCCGGCTTGGTGATCGGAGACTTCGGAGGGGATTGGGAGGCCATGGAACGCTCCTTTCTGGATCGTCGCCGTCAGGTCGAGGCCGACTTTGCGGCTCGTTTCCGAAGCTTTTCTTCGGAACGGTGGCTCCTGGCCAGCCAACATCGGCAATTTTACGCGAAATTGATCGAATGTCGAGGGCGACGCGTAGAAGCCGGCAGAGGATCTTCGGCCGTCAACTCTCGCCGGCCGTTCCTTGCCCGTCTTGCTTCGTCCCCCTAGTGTCCCGCCCCTGAAATTCGCAGGCGAATTTCAGGGATAAGCGGGCCACTACTCTGTTGAATCTAGTGTGATGATTCCGAAGTTCGCTTGCGAACTTCGGAATCATCACACTAGGCTGGCGCCCCTCACGGGGAGCCACGACTTGACCTACGATCTTCTCATCAAGGGCGGCCATGTCATCGACCCGGCCCAGAGCCGGGACGGGATCGCCGATGTCGCCAAGGCGATCCTGGAGATCCGCAAAGGGCCGGTCTCCTACATCGATGCCGTCGGCGGCGAGCTCGAGGCGGACCGGCGCCTCATGCCGCTTGGTGTGGTTCTGGGCGGACGTTGGTGGCATGACGGCGCCGTCCACTAGTGTGATGATTCCGAAGTTCGTGTACGAACTTCGGAATCATCACACTAGATTCAATAGATTGGTGGCCCGCTTGTCCCAGAAATTCGCTGACGAATTTCTGCGGCGGGACACTAGCAAACGCGCATGATGCCGGAAGCGCGGCTCGATCCCGTCGACGTGGTCGTCGTCGGTGCCGGCTTCGGCGGTGCGGCCTTCTCGCGGCGCCTCGCAGAGCGCCGGCCCGGGCTCCGCATCGTCTGCCTGGAGCGCGGGCGCTGGGTCGACCGCGCCGCCATGCCGGCCCATCGCCAGGACTGGCAGCGCGCCATCCTCAATGAATGGGCGACATCGCCCAATCTCCGCCTCAAAGCTGAAGCGCCCTCGCCATCGGCGGACTATCCCGTCGATGACCGCGGGTCGGTCTTCAAACCCTTGATGTGGAGCGGCGTCGGCGGCTCCACCATCACCTGGGCCGCGCATTTTCCCCGCCTCCATCCCTCGGATTTCCGCACCCGGAGCCTGGACGGCGTCGGCGATGACTGGCCCTTCGACTATTTCGCGCTCGAGCCCTACTACGATCAGAACGACGTCGAGGTCGGCGTCGCCGGGCTCGACGGCGATCCCGCCTATCCGCCGAAGATGCGGCGCCCGATGCCGCCCTTGCCCTTGGGCAAGCTCGGCATGACGGCGGCCAGCGGGTTCGATCGATTGGGCTGGCATTGGTGGCCGGTCGATGCCGCGGTCAATTCCCGCCCCTATGACGGCCGGGACGCCTGCAACAATTGCGGCCCCTGCCTCATCGGCTGCGCCAGCCGCGCCAAATCGTCGGTCGACGCCACCTATTGGCCGAAGGCAATCCAGAGCGGCGTCGAGCTCAGGACCGAGGCGGTGGTCGAACGCGTCCTGATCGAAGGCGGCCGCGCCACCGGCGCCTTGTATCGCGACAGCCACGGACGCGAGGTGCTGCAGCCGGCGGCTTTCGTGGTCGTCGCCGGCAACGGCATCGGCACGGCGCGCCTGCTGCTCGCCTCCGGGCTCGAGAGTCCGGCACTCGGACGCAATCTCATGTTCCATCCCGCGGCCTATCTCCGCGGCATGTTCAGCCAGGAGCTCGACGGACCGATCGGGCCGGTCGGCTGCGCCCTCTATAGCCATGAATTCTATGAGACCGATCCGGCCCGCGGCTTCAAGCGCGGCATCCACCTGCAGGTCACCCGCGAGAACAATGCGCTGACGCAGGCCACGCGCCTGGAGACGCTGTGGGGCGAGGCGGCGCATCGGCAGCTCCGCGAGGAGTTTCGGCACTCCATCGCCATCCTGGTGATGGCCGAGGATCTGCCGGAAGCCCACAACCGGGTGAGCTTGACCGACGACATCGCCGCCGACGGGTTGCCGGGGGTGAAGCTCGACTACACCATGTCGGAGCATTCCAAGCGAAGCCTCGCCTTCGGTGTCGAGCGGGCGGAGGAGGTGCTACGTGCCGCCGGCGCCTATCGCATCGCCCGCATGAATCCCTCGCCGATGACCGGATGGCATCTTCTGGGCACGGCGCGCATGGGCACCGATCCGGCGAGCTCGGTCACGGATGCCAGCGGGCGCTGCCATGGCGCACCCAACCTGCTCATCGCCGATGGCAGCCTGTTTCCGACCGTGGGTGCCGTCAACCCCGGCTCCACCATCGGCGCGCTTGCCTTGAAGATCGCCGACGATCTCGCGCGGGACCTCGCATGAGCCCGGAGTTTCTCCGCGCCGTTCTGGATACGCTCATGCCGGGCGAGGCGACGGCGGCATCGGAAGGCGCGCTGCCCGCCGCCAGCGCTTGCGGCGTCGATCTTGCCCCTCGGGCAGGGGCGCATGCGGCGACGCTGGATGCGATCGCCACCGAAGCTGGCGGCGCGGAGCGCTTCCTCGGAGCCTCGCCGGAGGCGAGGATCGCCACAATGCGCGCGGTCGAACAGCGTATGCCCGAGGCGTTCCGCTTCCTGGTGCTGACGGTCTTGCAGGACTACTACGAAATGCCGGCGGTGATCCGATCCCTGGGATGGCGGATCGAGCCGCCGCAGCCCCGGGGCCATCGCCTCATCGAAGCCGACGAGGCGACATGGCAGCTTCTCGAACGGGTGAAACAACGGGGGCGGCTATGGCGATAGAGATGCTTGCAGATTGTGCGATGCCCCCACCCCGACCCTCCCCCAACAAGTTAGGGGAGGGAGTAAGAGGGACGCAGTTCTTGACTCCCTCCCCCGCGAATGCGGGGGAGGGTTGGGGTGGGGGCATGCGGCGATTGCGGACGGTGCTGGCCGCGCTCGTCGCGCTGTTGCTTTGCGCCGCCTCCGCATTTGCCGGCGAGCCGGTCACTGTTCGGCTCGAATCCGGCACCTATCATGCCGTGGCGCCGGCCGCATGGGACGGCCGGTCGCCCTTGCCGCTGGTGCTCTATCTGCATCTCTACCGAGGAAGCGGCGCCGATATCGTCGGCAATGAGTATATGGTCGACGCGGTCACCTCGGTCGGCGGCTTGCTGGTGGCGCCCGACGGGGTGAACAATGGTTGGGGTTTTCACGGCTCGCCGCAACGGGGCCGCGACGACGTCGCCTTTCTCCGTGCGGTCGTTGCCGATGCGCAAACGCGCTGGCCGGTCGACCGCACGCGTGTGGTGGCGGCCGGGTTCTCGATCGGCGGCTCGATGGTCTGGGAGCTCGCTTGCCATGCGGCCTCCGGCTTCACCGCCTTCCTGCCGATGTCCGGCAGCTTCTGGCTGCCCTACCCGGAAGGCTGCGAGACGGGATCTATCGATCTCCGCCATGTCCATGGGCTGAACGACCGCACGGTGCCGATGGGCGGGCGCGCCATCGGCGGCTCTTGGCATCAAGGCGATACGCTGAAGAGCTTCGAGATCTTGCAGGCGCTCGATCGCTGCCCGGCCGAGCCCGACCGCCGCGAGCAACAGGGCGATCTCGAGTGCCGGAGCTGGATCGGCTGCGCCTCGGGCCGGGAGCTGCAGCTCTGCGTGCATCAAGGCGGGCATGATCTGGCGCCGGTCTGGCTGCGCGACGGTCTCATCTGGGCATTCGGGCTCAAGCGCTGAGGGATCGGAATTCGCCCGCGGGGAACGGCCCGTGGGTCTAGGATCCGTCCCAGAGGGTGGAGGAACGGGCCCATGTCCAGCCGATGGAACATTTCCGAGCGTGCGGCGACACTGCACGCCGATGCGCTGGTCTGGGACGACCACTCCGGGTTCTGGCCCTACCCCGAAGCCGATCTCGACAAGCTCGATCGCTGGATCGCGTCGGGCGTCGACTATCTGTCGGTCAATGTCGGCTTCGACGTCGAGGACTGGCAGAAGACCGTCAAGAATCTTGCGGCGTTCCGCACCTGGTTCGAGAAGCACCCGGAGCGCTTCCGCCTCGTCGACACCGCCGAGGACATTCGCCGGGCCAAGCGTGCCGGCCGGCTCGCCATCGCCTTCGACATCGAAGGCATGGAGTCCTTGGACGGCCACGCGGCGATGGTGTCGCTCTACTACAAGCTCGGCGTCCGCCAGATGCTGTTCGCCTACAACCGCAACAATAGGGCTGGCGGCGGCTGCCACGACGAGAATGTCGGCCTGACCCCGTTCGGGCGCACGGTGATCGCCGAGATGAACCGGGTGGGCATGCTGGTCGATTTGAGCCATTGCAGCCTCAAGACCTCGCTGGAAGCGATGGAGGCCTCGAGCCAGCCGGTCATCTTCTCCCACTCCAACCCCAAGGCGCTCAACGACCATGGGCGGAACATCGTCGATGCGCAGATCAAGGCCTGCGGCGCCACGGGCGGCGTCGTCGGCCTGCACGGCATCGGCCTCTTCATGGGCGATCCCGAGGCGCGGACCGAGACATTGGTCCGCAACATCGCCTATGTCGCCGAACGCATCGGCGCGGCGCATGTCGGCATCGGGCTCGACTACAATTGCAGCCCCGGCGAGCCCGTGGACATCCGCGACCCGCATTTCTGGCCGCCCGCCGCCGGCTACGGCAAGTACCGGAATTCCCGCAACGCCGATCCCGAGCAGCTCCCGGCGGTGACCGAAGGGCTGTTGGCCCATGGCTTCAGCGACAGCGAGGTGCGCGGCATCCTGGGCGAGAACTTCTTCCGGCTGGCGAGCCGGGTGTGGCGGTGAAGCCTCCCCGCGTGAGCAGCGTCGAAATGCGTGTGGCGGATAACGGCCGGCAAATCTTCTGAATATCCGCCACGGTTCGCCGACGTCGAATCCGGCGCCGCGGTGCTAGGCTGACGAATTGCCACGGGCGGCGCGACGGTGTCCCAGTGTCCCAGTCCCGGGCACGCCTGGGATGGGACAGCGATGGACCGAGGCTCGGTCTCCGTACCAGCGTCCCCGCCCCGCGCACGCACGCGCTGGGACAGCCCTCGCTTCAGCCTCCGCCCGCCTTTCCGGGGTAGCTCACCGCCATCCCGGCGCGCACATCCTGCTGGATGCCGTATTGCGGGAAGGGATAGCGCAGCCCGTTCTTGGCCAAGGCCTCCATGCCGGATATCGCTTTCGCCAACAGCTCCGGCGGCAGCGCCATCAGCATCTCATCGTCGAGCACGCCGCCATAGCGCCGCTCGGCGAAGCAGGGGATCGACAGGCTGGGCTCCCGCGTCTTCAACGCCCTTCCCCAGGAATCGGCGCAGGCGGATTCGCCGACCACGCCCCAATCGAGCTTCTTGTAGCCCTGCCATTGCAATCCGTTGATGAAGTACATCATGGCGCCGGGCGTGGCGTAGAAGAGGGCGATGTCGGGCGGGTCCAGCCTGCCGCTGGCGAGCGGGGCTACGGCGAGTGCGCGGTAGCGCCCGTGCGGCACCACGTCCATCGCCTCCTGGTGCCGGCGTGCGTCCTCCGGGCTCGAATACCAGACGCCGACATAGCTGGTGCCGGCGCGCCATGACTCGTCCTGCGCCGTCAGCCCGACGACGGCGCGGCATTGCTGGCCCACCAGATCCTCCGCCGTGATGCCGACGGTCCAGCCGAGCCGTGCCGCCTGGGCCACCACCTGATCCAAGGTGTGGACCGCCTTCGGCCGCCGAATGCGCGGGATCGCCGCCATCTCTTCCACGCTCTCAAAGAGCTTCATGCCGAAGGGGATGGCACGGAGCTTGAGCAGACGCTCGAGGTCGGCGACCAGCTTGGTTATGTCGGGCTGCATGGTGCTCCTCTACAAGGCTTGGCCGGATGCGAGCCGGCGCACGAATCCCCGATGGGTCGAGAGATACCCAGGCGCCACATGGGCGAGCTTGCCCTGCATCAAGGTGTGGGCCGCGGGCAGCGCGTGAAACGGAATCGACGGGTAGAAGTGATGCTCGGCATGAAAGGGCATGTTCCACAAGATGAAGCGCCACGCCCCCCAGGTTTCGGTCGAGCGGGTATTGGCGAGCCCGTCGGGCTCGTTGCTGCAGCCGGTGTGCTCGGCCAGCAACATGACGCTGAGAAACGGCCGGCCCAGCATCGCCGGCAGGATCCAGTAGGTGAGCGGCGCCAGGCTCTCGAAGGCCGCCGCCGAAGTGCCGACCGCCGCGTAGAGGACGAGCTGGAGGGCGACCGAGCGCCTGAGCCCCGCTTTCGCCGCGTCGGGCACATAAGGCATGGTCAGGAATCGGCCGCGGAGCGCCAGGATGAGGAAGCGCGCCCGGTCGCGCCAGAAAGTGAGGCCGATGATGCGCCAGGCATAGCCCGTAAGCGAGGATGGCTTGGCTCCGGCCAGCTCCGGATCCAGCACCGGATCCTGGGTGAACTGATGGTGGGCCTTGTGGAAGAGGCGATAGTGGGTCGCGTTGTAGAGATTGGGCAAGGCCGCGATCCAGGCGACCAGCTCGGCCACGCGTCGGGACCTGAACGAGGTGTAGTGCACGCTCTCATGCATGGGCGCGAAGCAGGCGGCCAGCAGCATTCCCTGCAGCAGCATCGCCGGCAGCAGCCATACCCCGCCGACGAGGCTGATCAAGGTCGAGGTCGTCGCAAGCAACGTCAGATGCAAGCCGATCTGCGCCAGGCCGCGCGCATCCGAGCGCCGCGTGAGATCGCGCAGCAGATCGAGCGGGATCGGCCGGTCGTCGCGGTTGCGCGTGGTCCAGCTTCTGGGTTCGCTGATATCGGCCTGGAGCCCGCTCGCGCCGACCGTCGGGATTTCAGTCAAGGAGGTTGCTCTCGGGATGCGGCCGAACTGCTCCTACGCCATCGGCGCGAAGCTGTCGAGCGCCGCCTGGCCGAGCCGGAGCGAGGGCGGCCGCTCCGAGGCTGGGGGATCCGGCTCAATCGGCAAAGGCTTGCAGCGCCGCCTCGGCCTTGAGCCATAGCTCGCCCAGCGCCTGGGCCATATCCTCAGGATCGCTGCAGAGGCTGGCGGTGAAGGCCTCGCGCCAAACCGCATCGGCGGCGGTGGCGGCGGCCAAGAGCTCCCGGACAGCTTGCGGGGCCTTGCCTCCGGCCGCGGCGAGGCGGTCGGCTGCATGGACGATTGCGCCTTTGACCTCGTGGAACGCCTCCCGCGACAGACCGGCGGCGAGTCCGGCCTCGAGCCTCGTGATCGCCGCCTGCAAATCGCCGCGCTCGGTCGCCCATGCCGGGTGCGCCATGAGCGCCCAGGCCAAGACGAGGAGACGCGCGCTCACGGCATCGGCCGGATCTGCATTGCCACCGCTACAGCGTGCTGCCGCCGTCGCCGACGACGGTGAACGGCGCCCAGAAGATCGGATGGGCGTAGGAGAACAACGGCGCTTTGCTCTCGGGGTCGAGATATCCCGGACCGTCGATCAGCGCCAGCTCGGCCTGGCGCATCGCCTCGCCACGTCCAAGCCCGGCCTTCTCCGCCTGGCGGCGGAAGAGATCGGTGGTCAGCGTCTTGGCCGAGCTCGTCTCCACCGGCCAATTGGAGACCAGGAGCGCCCTTGTGCCGGCATAGAAGAAGGCGCGGCCGAGGCCGGAGACGGCCTCAGCACCGGCGCCGGCGGCGGTCGCGGTGTTGCAGGCCGACAGCACCACCCAGTCGGCGTTGAGCTTGAGGCCGAGGATCTTCTCCATGGTCAAGAGGCCATCGCCGTCGATCTTCGCCACCGCCGGCGAAGACAGCGCCAGGGCCGGCTGTGTCAGCCCATTGAGATCGCCCGGCACCAATCCATGGGTGGCGAAGACGATGATGCGACGGTCGGCGAGGTTCATCGACCGGACGGTCTTCTCATTGGCCGCGGCGCCGAGGATCACGTCCTTGGTGAGATCGGCGTTGAGCGCCAGCGCGATGTTGCGGACCTCCTCGGCGGTGTCCGGCAACCGCGGCAGCATCGCCAGCTCGGCGCTGTTCACACCTTGGGTCGCCGGCGCGCTGCGACGCACCAAGGGAATGCCGCGGGTCTGCAGCTGCGCGGTCTTGGGCGCCCCCCGCGTCTTCAGCGGGCCGGGGTTGGCCTCGGCCAGCGCCTGCTCGGCCTGCTCCGGGCTGAACCAAGGGTCGCCGAAGCCGATGAAGGCGATGCGCGCACCCTTGGGCGGCGGCAGCGAGCGCAAGGTCGCCAGCGAGGCAACCGAAGGCAGCTGGGTCACCGCCACCTTGCGCACCAGGAACGGCACCGCCTTGTAGTGCGCAAAGGGCAGCTTGGTCTTCGCCGGCAGCTTGATGGGCTCGGTCACCAAGAGCGCCATCGGCAGCTGGCCCAGCGCCTTGTGCGGCACGAACATCAGGCCCTCCGCCTTCCCCCAGCCGGTCTCGATCGGCTTCAAGATGAGCTCGTAGAGCTTGTAGGCCATCGCCAGGTCGAACTCCGGCACCTCCTCCAGGCTGGACGCGTTCGGATCCAGCGCCTTGCGGAGTTCGGAGACCATGGAAGCGATCTCGCGATCGCCGACCTTGGCCGCGGCGAAGGCGGCCGAGCCTTGTTGCGGGATCGCCCAGACGAACAAACGCTCCTCGCCAGCATAGGTGGCAATCAGCGCCTCGCCGGGACGGAGGCTTTTTTGCGCCTGCTCGATCGTCGCCGGTCTCGGGTCGATCAGGTTCACGTAGTCCGGGAAGCTTCGCTCGATCTCCTCCCTGAGCCGCGCGCGCGCATCTCGGAGCTGATCGATCTGCTCCCGCAGTTTCTGCACCGCCGCTTGATCCTGCTCGTTCGTCGGCAGGGATAGAACATTAGTCAGCATGCCCTGCAGAGCAGCGATCTGCTTTTGCGCATCCTGCTCGCGTCGTACCAGCTCGGCCAGCGCCGGATCGGAGGCGGCGCCGCGGGCGGCGGAGGCGGCGAGTGCCCGCTCAACCGATCGACCGCGCACCGCCTCGGCCAGGTGGAAGGTTTCAGCGGCGGCCGCCGCACCCTTAGAGTCGGCAAGCAGGCCCAAATAAGCCTCGATGATCTTCTGCGCCCGTCGATCGCGCTCGGCAATCGAGCCGCCGGCCTCGCTATTGTCATTGGCCTCGCGCGAGGCCGAGGTCAGGATCGGTAGCGCCATCAAGAACTCCTTGAGCGCTCGATCATTTTGCCCGGCACGCACCAGCGCCGCGCCGAGCCAGCCCCGCGCCTCGGCGGTCGCATAGGCCTTCTCGCCCAGCCGTTTCGCATTTTGCTCGGCGACGTTTTGGATGATGCGGATCGCCTCTTCGCTCCGATTGGATCGAAGCAAGACCAGGCCATAGTTAATGTTGCCATCGAGGAACTTTCGGCGCAGCCCCGGCTCATCGCCGATGTCCCGTTCGAGCGCCGCATAGGTCGCCTGCGTCGCCTCGTGCTTGCCTGCGGCCGACTGCGATTGGGCGATCCAGCGCCTTGTGTTGGCGAGGAAACCGGATCCCTTGCCATGCCCGAGATTTTCCAGGATGTCGCGAGCGGCGTCGGCCAGACGCTCGGCCTCGGCATAGCGTCCCTGCTCGTACAGCACTTGCGCGAGAAGGAGAATTTCGGTTGCGCTCTCGGCGGCGTAGCGTCCCCGTCGTTCAAGCCGGCCCAACAGCGAGCGGCGTGACTCGGCCTCGGCCTCGATGAGCCGACCCTGGGACATCAACGACAGGGTGAGGCCGTTGAGATAGCGGTCCTGCGCATCGGCGAAGGTTCCAGGCGCAACCGGGAACTGGCCTTCGTTTGGAAGCACATTCTTCGTGAAGAGAGACAAGGCCTCGCGCAAGGTCGCTTCGGCCTCGGCGTAGCGACCGGTGTCTTGCGCGATCTGGGCGCGAGCTGAAAGAAGCGTCGTGCGCGCAGCATCGCGCATGTGTGTCGGCACCCGCTGCAAGTTGGAATAGGTACCCATAAACGCCTCTGCCTGAGCCATGGCGTCGCTCGCCATAGCAAGCTGCCCAAGGGTCAGCGCGAGCGAGATCTTTTGAGCATATAAGCCAAAGAGGGCGGTCAATTGTTGCGACTGGGCCATGAGCCGCAGACGCTCGTCGACCAGCTCGAGGGCCGCCCTGGTATCGCCTGCGCCTTGAAGGGCGCCGGTCAGTTGCTGCAGGTAAGCCCCCAGCAAGGCAGGCGCGATATTCGCGCGCTTGCCAAGTTCGGAGGCCTGCTTCAGGTCCGCGAGCCGTTGCTGCGAGCGGCCGATCTCGCCCGCGGCGAGTCCGCGTTGGAAATAGAAATCCGCCAGCGCCGCCGGTTCCAACCCCTTGGGCGGTTCCTTATCCGCCGCCGCAAAGTTGGCGGCACGCTTGGCGGGGTCCGGCTTCTGCTTGTCGAGGATCTCGGTGATATCCGCGATCGTCCGCGGCGGCGCCATGAGCGGTGCTGCGGGGCTGCTCGCCTCGGGCTGCGGCACCGGGCTTGCCGGCGGAGGCGACGTCTTGCGAACGGGCGCGGGTGAGGCGGGGGATGGCGCGACCGATCCGGCCGCGTCTCCGGCCGCGAGTTGCGGCATCGGCAAGAGCGCCTCAGCACCGGCGAGGCGCAGGGTCCCGGCGGCCAGCACCAAAAGCACCAGCACGGCCAGACGGATTGAGTAGGCGATCGGACGGTGCATTGGGCCCCCCCTGACGCCAATCTCTGCGGCTACTGTGGAATTCCGACAATACTACTCAATGCCGAGCGATCCGGCACCACGCAAATGGGGGCGCCCGTTCAGGGCGAGGGGTTAGGCCGCGCTCAGAGGATCTTGCGGTACTGGATGAAGCCGGAGCGGTCGCCGATGCGGTCGTAGAGCTGCATGGCGGTGTGATTGGTCTCGTGGGTCAGCCAATAGACCCGGGAGCAGCCGCCGCTTCGCGCCAGATCGTAGACATGCTGGATGAGGCGCCTGCCGACGCCCTGGCCGCGCACCGTCTGATCGACGTAGAGATCCTGCAGATAGCAATAGTCGCCCGTGGTCCAGCAGGAGCGGTGACGGATGTGGTGCACGATGCCGACGGCGCCGCCGTCTTGGAGGGCGATGGCGCCGCCCATAGGCTCGGCCGGATCGTTGAGCCGCGCCCAGGTGACGTCGCTCACCTCTTTGGCGATATCGACCTTGTAGAAGACCTGATAGGCCCGCCAGAGCGGATACCAGAGGGCGTGATCGCCTTGTGCCAAGGGACGTATGGTGATGGCGGTCATCGTTCCTCCGAATGGCGGCGGATGCGGCACACTACCGGGCAATGAACTCTCAATTTCGTCTCGCAGTCTGAATCGAACGGATATTTTGACCGGGTGAAGCGGCGTTCAGGGCTCGCGACTGCTGCCGTTGTTCCACGGCCGCCGCCAGCCGTTCGAGCACTCTGACCGATGTATCCCAGCCGATACAGCCGTCAGTGATACTTTGGCCATAGACAAGCGGTCGGTCGGCGATGAGTTCCTGGCGCCCGCCCACCAGATTACTCTCCACCATGACACCGACAATGCGGCTGTCGCCCGCCTCGATCTGCTGCGACACATCTTCGATGACCCGGGGCTGCTTCTCCGGGTCCTTGGCGCTGTTGGAATGGCTAGCATCGATCATGACGACCGGAGGCAGCCCGGATCGATCCAGCTCTCCGCAAGCGGCGTTGACACTTGCTGCATCGAAGTTTGGCGTCTTGCCGCCACGCAGAATGATGTGGCAATCATCGTTGCCCTTCGTGGCCGCGATGGCAGAGCGGCCGCCTTTGGTTACGGCAAGGAAATGATGCGGCTGCGAGGCTGACATGACCGCATCGACCGCAATCCTCACATTGCCGTCGGTTCCGTTCTTGAATCCAACCGGGCAGGAGAGGCCCGAGGCCATTTCTCGATGGATCTGGCTTTCCGTCGTGCGCGCGCCAATGGCGCCCCACCCGACGAGGTCGGCAATATATTGCGGTGTCGTCGTGTCCAGAAATTCGCAGCCGGCAGGCAAGCCCGCACCGTTGATCTCAAGCAGCAATTTGCGCGCGAGCCGCAGGCCCTTGTTGATTTCGAAGCTGCCGTCGAGGTTGGGGTCGTTGATCAGTCCCTTCCAGCCGACGGTCGTGCGTGGCTTCTCGAAATAGACTCGCATGATGATTTCGAGCGCACCGCCTAAGCGCCGGCGCATGCCGACGAGCCGACCCGCATAGTCGAGTGCGGCTGTCGGATCATGGATTGAGCAAGGTCCGACTACTACCGCAAGGCGGCCATCGGCACCATGCAGAATGTCGTGCAGAGCGAGACGACAGTTGGCGACCGTGCGGGTCGCCGCGTCGGTGCGCGGGAATTCATCTATGACGTCCGCGGGAGCAATGAGTTCCTTGATCTCTCGGATCCGAACGTCATCGGTCGTGCTTGTCACGGTGTGGTCTCCTCGGGGTTTCACCACACCGGCGGCACAAAAAAGCCGCCAGTGAGGCTGGCGGCTTTCGGGGTGTCTATGCATCCAAATTCAGATTGAACGCAGCCCTCCGTCCGCCGCCACTTTCGGATAGCCATAAAATCGATAGAAGCGGTTGGCGGGCACGAGGTGCATGCCGCAGACACTAGTCGGGAAGCGCCATCGTGTAAACACCCGCCGATGCGCTCCGCGCCGCTCTTGGCGCTCCCATGCCCTTGCGTTACGGGCGCGGACCGGCTCGAATGATCCGAACGGTGATCGCCCTGGAGGATAGCCGGCATGGATCCCAAGACCAGAACCCGCGTCGGCGATCTCGACCTGCTGCCGTTTCCGCCGGGGCGTCTGTCGAAGCAGGCCTTCGATACCGGCGCGATCGAGCTGCGGCACTACGCGCCCAAGGGCGTCGACAATCAGGTGCCCCATGACCAGGACGAGCTCTATGTGGTGATCAGCGGCACCGGCTCCTTCAAGCGGGCGGGCGAGACGGTCCCGTTCGCGGCCGGCGACGTGCTGTTCGCCGCCGCCCATGAAGAACACCGCTTTCTGAATTTCTCCGAGGATTTCCAGACCTGGGTGCTGTTCTACGGGCCGAAGCGGGCGAAATGAGCAAGCAGGCACCGCCGGCGCGCGGCAATCCCGGCCGGTATCCGAGACCTGCTAGACTGGCAGCGACCATGGCGGGCAGAGGGGAGAACTCAACGATGCTCGAGGCCGCGCGCGGGTGCGATGCATGACCGGATCGGGGGACGCCGGCACCTTGCCCGCCTCTGATCTGATCGACGAGCTCGTCATCGGCAACAAGATCCTGTCGCACCAGAAGGTGGTCGACGCCTTCGGGCATCTGAGCGTGCGTCACGACAAAGATCCAACCCGGTACCTGATGTCCCGCCACCTGGCGCCGGGCCTGGTGACGGAAGCCGACATCGTGACCTTCGATCTCGACAGCAATCCGATCGTCGACAAGGGCCAGCGCTATTACAGCGAGCGCTACATTCACGGCGAGATCTACAAGGCGCGGCCCGAGATCGTCGCCGTGGTGCATTGCCATGCCCGCGAGCTCATTCCCTATGGTGCTACGGGAACGCTGCTGCGCCCGATCTTTCACATGAGCGGCTTTCTCGGCGCCGGCGTGCCGATCTTCGAGATCCGCGAGGCCGCCGGCATGACCAACATGCTGGTGAGGACGCCGGCCTTGGGCAAGGCTCTCGCCAAATCCCTCGGCGACAAGCCCGTGGTGCTGATGCGCGGTCATGGCGCCACCATGGTCGGCAAGTCGATCAAGCAGGTGGTCTATCGCTCGATCTACGCATCGGTGAACGCCCAGCTGCAGATGGACGCGGTCAAGCTGGGCCAGCCGATCTTTCTCGCCGATGAAGAAGCAAAGAAAGCGGCGGAGGCCAATGACGGCTCGCTCGACCGCGCCTGGAACTATTGGAAGCATGAGGCATTGGGAGAATGACGATCGACGTATACTGGTCGATATAGAGATCCCTCACCCTCCCACGCGAGCGCGTGGGCCCCTCCCTCTCCCGCGATGCGGGAGAGGGTGCCGAGCGTAAGCGAGGCGGGTGAGGGTCGGCTCGGGGAGGTTCAACAATGCGATCGATGCTCGGCGTGACGATGCTTGCCGGCGCAGTCTTGGCGGCAACGCTCGGCGGTGCCGTGCCGGGAGCGACCGCAGCCGATCCGCCGAAGCCATGGCGCCACGGCCTCCTGGAGGCGAAGAGCGACGCCGGCATCATCTTGATGCCGAGCCGCGGCGGCTTTGCCGTAAAACAGGGGCTGGCGCTGGAGATCGTACAGATCAAGAGTGACATCACCGGCCTGCAGGCTTTGCTCGCCGGCGAGCTGGATAGCTTCGAGGGCGGCATCGGCGGCTCGATCAAGGTTGCCGCGCGGGGCGTCGATGTGAAGTTCGTCGGTTGCTTCTGGCAGGGCCTGCCGCACGGGATCTTCGTCAAGGCCGGGATCGCCAGTGTCGAGCAGCTCAGGGGCAAGGCCTTCGCCATCTCAGCCCCGGGGGCGATGCCGGATTCGCTGGCCCGAGCGCTCCTCGACAAGCACAGCATTCCGTCGGCCGACGTGCGCTTCGTCAATCTCGGCAGCGATCTCGATCGCTTCAAGGCGCTGGCCGCCGGCGTGGTCGATGCCGCGGTCGTCTCCGGGGAATACCTGCCGATCGCCCAGGATCAGGGTCTGAAGCTCCTGGTTCCTGGCCGCGAGGTGCTGCCGAACTACATACGCAACTGCACGATGATGACCGGCAAGACCCTGGCCGGGCGCCCCGAGGATGCTGTCCGCTTCCTCGCCGCGGAAATTTCCGGTCTCCGCTATGCGCTCTCCCACCGCGAGGAAGCCCTCAAGCTGGCGCGAGAGATCACCGAAGCCAAGCCCGGCGATCCGCGCGCGGCCTATATTTTCGACGACGCCGTCAGCTCGGGCGCCGTCGACCCCGACATGCCGATTCCGATCGAGAAGATCGCCTGGATGCAGGACCTCCTGGTCAGGAGCGGCGACATGACCCAGCCCGGCGACGTGGCGAAGATGATCGATCCCAGGCCGCGGGAGAAGGCGCTGGCGCTCCTCGGTCCGTGAGCCGGAGAATGGACCGGCACCCCTCATCGATGCGGCGGGGCCTTCCGTGGCCGTGGTGAGGCTGATCGAGATCTCCAAGCGCTTCCCGGTCCGTATCCGCGGTGCCGCGCACAGCGTCTTGGCGGTCGACCGCGTGAGCCTCACCGTCGGCGACGGCGAGATCGTGGCGATCATCGGACCGAGCGGCTGCGGCAAGACCACGGCGCTGCGCATCGTCATGGGGCTGGAGACGGCGACCAGCGGGCGCGTGCTGGTGGACGAGCGGGAGGTCCGCGGCTGCGGCTATGATCGCGGCATGGTCTTTCAGCAGGCCCAGCTCCTGCCCTGGCTGACGGCCTTGCAGAATGTGATGTTCGCCCTCGAGCTGAAAGGGATGCAGGGGAGCGAGCTGCGCGATACGGCAGTCTCCTGTCTCGATCTCGTCGGGCTCGCGGACTCGCTGGATCGCCGGCCGCACCAGCTCTCCGGCGGCATGCAGCAGCGCGTCGGCATCGCCCGCGCCCTGGCGATCGATCCGAAGGTGCTGCTGTTGGACGAGCCCTTCGGCGCCATCGACGCGCAGACGCGCGAGGGGCTGCAGGAGGAGTTCCTCAGAATCCACGCAAGCAGCGGCAAGACGGTCTTGTTCGTGACCCACGACCTGGATGAGGCAGTCTTGGTCGCCGATCGGGTGGCGGTGATGAGGGAAGGACGCCTGCAGGAGATCATCGAGGTGCCGCTGGAGCGGCCGCGGGGCGACTCGGCGGCGATCAGGGCGCTCCCGGCTTTCGTGGAGACCCGCCACCTGATCTGGCAGGCGCTCCGGGTTGCCAAGGAGCCGGTCAATTGACCCCGCGCGAGACGAACGAAGCGTCGTCGCGGCCGATCCCGAGCTGGGTGGTGACGCTCTCCTCGCTGGCGGTGTTCCTCGGTGCTTGGGAGCTCTTCGGCCGCGACATCAATCCGGTCTTCGGTTCCTATCCGAGCGCCATCGCGATCGCCTTCGGGGAGCTGGTCGCCAACGGCAAGCTCGTCGCGGCCCTCCATGACAGCCTCAGACCCTTCCTCCTCGGCTACGCCTTGGCGATCGTCGTCGGCGTGCCGCTCGGCCTGGTGATCGGGCGGTTTCGGATCTTGGAGGCAGCGCTCGGCATCTACATCACCGCCGGCTATGCCATGCCGCTGGTGGCTCTGGTGCCGTTGCTGATCCTGTGGCTCGGCCTCGGCTTTGCCGTCAAGGTCGCGATCGTGTTTCTGATGTCGCTGTTTCCGATCGCGATCAACACCTGGCTGGGGGTCGCCGCGGTGCCTAAGACCCTGATCGAGGTGGGCAAGTCCTTCGTCGCCTCGGATATGACGATCCTGCGACGGATCATCCTGCCGGCGACCTTGCCCTACATCCTGGCCGGCACCCGGCTGGCGGTCGGCCGAGCGGTGGTCGCCATGGTGATCGCGGAGTTCTTCACCACCATTTCCGGGCTGGGTGCGATCATCATCAATTCGGCCAACAATTTCGACACGGCGCGCATGTTCGTGCCGATCGTGGTGCTGATGGCGTTGGCGATCGGCCTCAATGCGCTCATCGGCGCCCTCGAGCGGCGGCTCGCACCCTGGCAGGCGGAGCTATCCGGCCGCGAGGATCGCTGACGGGCTAGGCTAATGCGGAAACGGTACGGCTCCCTCAACTCCACTTCGTCATGCGCGGGCTTGACCCGCACATCCACGTCGTGCCGCTGTTCGATCCAAGACGTGGACCCCCGGGACAAGCCCGGGGGTGACGCAATGAGGAGCGATGCCGCCTAGGCGGAACCTGCGCAAGCCCCTAGCGGCTAGGCCGCGGGAATCCGGAAGCGGCCGGTCTCCGGGCAGACCTCGATCCGGTCGTTGAGCTCGGTCAGTCGGCGCACCAAGGTCCGCATGAGCGCCGCCACGCCGGGAGTGGCGTCCTCCAGCAGCTTCTCGAGATTGCCCGTGGTCAGCACCACGCACTCCGTCGGCCCGGCGGCGCGCGCGTTGGTGCTGCGCCGGCCGGTATTGAACAGCGCCATCTCGCCGAAGATCTCGTTCGCTCCGAGCGTGGCGATGACGATCTCCTGACCGTCATGCACCTTGTAGATGTCGACCGCGCCCCGCTTGATGAGAAAAGCATGGGAGCCCGGCTCGTCGGCGCGGAAGATCATTTGGCCTATCTGGAACAGCCGACGATCCAGCACGCGCGTCGCCGCGCGCGCGCCGGACGCATTCGGATTGTCGATCATCGGATCCCTCCATGCCTGGTCCTGGCGTCGGGCCGACACCATAACATCCAGCGACCGATCCTGGCCCGGGTTCCGGGGTTTTGATACCCCCGGCGCGGCTATCGGTTCAATCATTCCAGCCTATGGCGGAAACGACCGGTGCGCGATCGGCCCGCACCTGATAAAGCTCGCCCGCCATGGTCCCGCCTCTCCTTCATTTGCAGGATATCCACCTCACCTTCGGCGGCCCGCCGCTCTTGGACCGGGCCGAGCTGCAGGTGTCGGCGGGGGAAAGGCTGTGCCTGGTCGGCCGCAACGGGTCGGGCAAGTCGACCTTGCTCAAGATCGCCGCCGGTCTCATCGAGCCCGACCGCGGCGTCCGCTTTCTCCAGCCCGGCACCAAGGTCCGCTACCTGCTGCAGGAACCGGACCTGTCGGGCCATGCGAGCGCCTTTGCCTATGTCGCCGCCGGCCTTCCTGAAGGCGAGGAGCAGCATCGTGCGAGATCGCTCTTGAGCGCGCTCGGCCTGACCGGCGAGGAGGATCCCGCCCGCCTCTCGGGCGGCGAGGCGCGCCGCTGCGCCTTGGCCCGGGTGCTGGCGCCCGGACCCGACGTGCTGCTCCTGGACGAGCCCACCAACCATTTGGATCTGCCGGCGATCGAGTGGCTCGAGGGAGAGCTCGGCGGCTTGGGCGCGGCCTTGGTGATGATCAGCCATGATCGGCGCTTCCTTGGCACGCTGTCGCGCCGCACGCTCTGGCTCGACCGGGGGATGACCCGGCTCCTGGACCGCGGCTTCGAGGCGTTCGAGGCATGGCGCGAGGAGGTGCTGGAGGCGGAGGAGCTGGAGCGCCACAAGCTCGACCGCAAGCTCGTGCGCGAGGATGACTGGCTGCGCTACGGGGTGACGGCGCGCCGCAAGCGGAATCAGGGACGGCTCGCCTTGCTGCAGGCGCTCCGCCAGCGGCGAGGGGAGCTGCGCCGCGCTCCGGAGACAGTGAAGATGGCGCTCAGCGAGGCCGAAGGTTCGGGTACCCTGGTGCTCGAAGCCAAGCGCATCGCCAAATCCTTCGGCGCCGAGCCGATCATCCGCGACTTCTCGATCCGGGTTTTGCGCGGCGATCGCATCGGCGTCGTCGGCCCCAACGGCGCCGGCAAGACCACGCTGTTGAACCTCTTGACCGGCAGCTTGGCGCCGGACTCGGGCTATGTCCGCCACGGCGCCAATCTGTCGATGCTCACCCTCGATCAGCGCCGTGCGGCGCTCGATCCCGAGCGGAGCGTGGCGGAGACGCTGACCCAGGGCCGCGGCGACACCGTGGTGGTCGACGGCCAGGCGCGCCACGTCATCGGCGTCATGCGCGATTTCCTGTTTCTGCCGGACCAAGCGCATACGCCGCTCGCCGCCTTGTCCGGCGGCGAGCGCGGCCGGCTCATGCTGGCTCTGGCCTTTCTCGAGCCCTCGAACCTCCTGGTGCTGGACGAGCCCACCAACGATCTCGATCTGGAAACCCTCGACCTCTTTCAGGATCTGTTGGCCGACTATGCCGGCACCGTCCTCGTCGTCAGCCATGACCGCGACTTTCTCGACCGCGTCGCCACCTCGGTCATCGTCGGCGAGGGGGAGGGATTGTGGGTCGAGTATGCCGGCGGCTATTCGGACATGCTGGCCCAGCGCGGTCGTGGGATCGGACCCAAGACGTTGGCGCGCCCGCCCTCGGCCCGGGCACCCTCCCAACCCAAGGCGGCGGCACCCTCTGGCCGGGTGCGCCGGCTCACCTTCAACGACAAGCATGCGCTGGCGGCCTTGCCTGAGAAGATCGAGGCGCTCGGAGGCGAGATCGCCCGGCTGAAAGGGGCGCTCGCCGATCCCGGCCTCTATGCCCGCGATGCCGCGGAGTTCGAGCGCCTGGTGGCCGCCCTGGCGACGGGGGAGGCCGAGCTCCAAGCTGCCGAGGACGCGTGGCTTCTCCTCGAGCTCCGGCGGGAAGCGCTGGAGGGATGCTAAGCCATGACGGACATTAACATTTTGTAACCGTTGCAGGCTGCGAGGAGGCCCCCCACATGATGGCGGGACCAATCGACCCTCCTTAACAGGTGAGCCATGACCCCAGAGGAACGCGCTCTCATCACCGGCCTCTTCGCCAAGCTGAAGACGGCCGATACCGCAGAGAAAGACCGCGAGGCCGAGGACTTGATCCGCCGGCTGGTGGCCGAGCAGCCGAGCGTCTCCTATCTCCTGACCCAGACGGTGCTGGTGCAGGAGCAGGCGCTGGCGGGGGCGCAGGCGAGGATCGCCGAGCTCGAGGCCAAGGCGAAGGCGGCCGCTTCATCGTCCGGCGCCGGCACCAGCTTCCTAGGCGGCGCCGCCAAGAGCGGGCCGTGGGGCTCGTTCACCTCGGCGCAGCGACCGGCGGCGCCGATGCAGGCGCAAGCCGCACCCGCCATGCCGCCGATGCCGGGGCAACCCATGGCGGCTCCAGCCGCAGGCGGCGGCTTCCTCCATGCCGCGCTCGCAACCGCAGCCGGCGTCGCCGGCGGCGCCTTGCTGTTCGAGGGCATCCGCGGGCTGATGGGCCACAGCGCCGGTCCGTTCTCCTCCGCGCTCGGCACCACCGTCAGCCAGCCCGGCGTGACCGAGATCACCAACAACTATTACGGCGACAGCGCCGCGGCGGGGCGCAACGCGCCGGGCGTGGTGGACACCGCCTATCAGCCAGACGATCCCGCCAGCGCCGGGCTCACCGACGCCAGCTACCAGAGCGACAGCGACGATAACGCCGGCGGCTTCGATTCCTCCGACGACTCGGCCTAGCCCCGGCTAAGCGCGTGCGCTGGTTTTGAAGCGCCGCGCCTCGGTTGGGTTGACCGCGAATTTCGGCATCTCGCCGGCGAGGATCTGGCGCACCTGATCCACCGTGTCCTGCGCCTGGGATTCCATGGAATCCGGCACCATGCCGCCGATATGCGGGGCCGCGATGACGTTGGCAAGCCGGCCGAGCTTGACCGGCGGAATGTCGTCTGGCTCGTTGCCGACATCAAGCGCGGCACCGGCGATGCGTTTCTCCCGGAGCGCCGCCACCAGGTCGTCTTCGATCAGCACCGGCCCGCGCGAAGGGTTGATGAGGAAGGCGGTCGGTTTCATGCGCCGGAAGAAGCCGGCATTCAGCATTCCCTCCGTCTCCTTGCTGTGCACCGCGAGGCACAGCACGAAATCGGCTTCGCCAAGCAGACGATCGAGATCGACGAGCAAGACCGCCGCCGCCGCCGTCTTGGCATAGGGGTCGTGCACCAGCACGCGCATGCCGAGGAAGGCCAAGACGTCGGCCATGCGCCGGCCGAGATTGCCATAGCCGATGACCCCCGCGGTCTTGCCGGCGAGCTGGATGCCCAGCCGCTGCTCGGGAATGCGTCCGGCGCGATAGGCGGCGACATAGTCGGAGGTACCGCGGGCGAGATCCACCATCTGGCCCAGGAGCAGCTCGACCACGGCGGGGATGAAGCCCGGTCCGGCACGCGTCACCAGCACGCCGGAAGCCGAGGCGGCGGGCACATCGATGTTGCGGATATCCATGGCGTTGCGAACCAGCGCGATGAGCCGCGGCAGACCTTGGAACAGGTGGGCGGGCGCCGGCGTCAGCCGGTCGGAGACGATGATGGCGCAGTCCCGGGCGCGCTCGATCAGCCTGTCCGGCGCCAGGATGTCGTCGGTCTCGTTGAGCGCGAGCGTGCCCAGGGCCGCAAGCCCGGCAACCGCCTTCGCGCCGTATTTCTGCTCGCGCATCGTCTTTGGATGCGTCAACAAGATGCCAACCATGTCCCTCGTCCCTGGGGTGTGAGGCGGCGAGCATGACGGAAGAGAAGCGGCGGTGACAAGCCGCGGCAGCTGAGGCAGGCTGCACCGGCCCCCCGGATAGGCGGGCCCAGAGCCAGAGGAATCATGGCCGAGCCGCTCCGCACCACCCTTCCCTTCGATCCGACGCCGCAAGCGCCCAAGCACAAGACCCCGCCGGGGGCGTGCGATTGCCACGCCCATGTGTTCGGACCCTTCGATCGGTTTCCGCTCCAGGCGAAGCGCGGCTACACGCCGGGTCTCGCCAGCAAGTACGACTATCGGAGAATGCTGGATCGGATCGGTGTTGCCCGCGGCGTCCTGGTGCAGCCTTCGGTCTACGGCACCGACAACCGCGCCATGGAGGAGGCCCTCGCCGCCGATCCCAAGCGGCTGCGCGGCGTGGCCGTGCTCGAGCCCACGGTGAGCGAGGCCGAGCTCGATCGCCTGCACGCGCTCGGCGTGCGCGCCATCCGCCTCTCCGACAGCATGGTGGGTGCCGTCTCGCTCCGGCATCTGGAGCCCATGGCGACACGGCTCAAGCCCCGGGGCTGGCACATTCAGCTGATGGTCGACGTGACCGCCGATCCCGCCTTGGTCGAGCGGGTGGCCCACCTTGCGGTGCCGGCCGTGTTCGATCACATGGGATCGATGCGGCCGGAGAAGGGCCTGGGCGATCCGGGTTTCCGCGGCTTGCTGCAGCTCCTCGCCAAGCGCGGCTGCTGGGTCAAGCTGTCCGGCCCCTATCTCGATCCGAAGGCGCGCCCGCCCTATGCCGCGGTCACGCCGATCGCATCGGCCCTGGCGGCGGCGGCACCGGACCGCTGCCTCTGGGGCACGGACTGGCCGCATCCGGCGGTCGCCAGCCACATGCCCGACGACGGCCAGCTCCTCGACCTCATCGCCGAGTGGGTGCCGGACGCGGCGAGCCGTCGGCGCATCCTCGTCGACAACCCGGCATCGCTTTATCAGTTCTGAGGCAGTACGCCCCGGGGGCGCTGCGTAGAGCGGTCGTCGCCATCAGTACCGAATCTTGTCTGGCTTCGCCAACCACTCCTGGAACACCAGCTTCGCCTCCTCGGAGCCGAGCCGGATGAGAGGCACCGAGCGGTCGTCGATGCCGGCCTGAAACTCTTGGTAGATGCGGGCATCGTCGAAACCGATCGCCGCCGCGTCGGCACGCGTGTTGGCATAGTAGACGCAGTCCAGCCGCGCCCAATAGATGGCGCCGAGGCACATCGGGCACGGCTCGCAGCTGGTATAGATCTCGCAACCGGCGAGGCTGAAGGAGCCGAGCGCCTCGCAGGCCGCCCTGATCGCCACGACCTCGGCATGCGCGGTCGGATCCTTGGCCGAGGTAACCTGGTTATGTCCACAGGCGATGACGGTGCCGTCGCGCGCGATGACGGCGCCGAACGGCCCGCCGACACCCTCCCGCATCTTCTCGGCGGACAGGGCGATGGCGCGGCGCATCAGTTCCAATTGCAAGGCCTCAGGTGGGCGCATCGACACTCGCACGCATCCGATCAGATTCCGAGACTAGCAAAACCAATGCCGGAACGAATACCGCCATTGCGGCCGTCGCGCAGCGGCCGATGTCCGCCCGCACCGTTCGCATTCCGGCGAGGTTTCGAGCGCAAGACGGCACTTTTTCGGACGGAACCGGCGGCGTATCGTCGGCTCCGAGCAATGCGGGGGCGGCATGAGCGCGATCGACATCGTCCTGACCGAGTGGCTGAGCGCCGGGCTGCGCTGGCTGCACGTCCTTGCCGGCATTTCCTGGATCGGCAGCTCGTTCTATTTCATCCATCTCGATCTCAGTCTCAGGCCCACGCCTGGGCGCCCCGAGGGCACCCAGGGCGAGGCCTGGCAGGTGCATGGCGGCGGCTTCTATAACATGGTGAAGTACCTGGTGGCGCCGGCGCGCCTGCCCAGGGAGCTCACCTGGTTCAAATGGGAGGCCTATACGACTTGGCTCAGCGGCTTCTCGCTGCTGATCGTGACCTATTACTGGAGCGCCGATCTCTTCTTTGTCGACCGCGCGGTGCTCGACATCGGCACCGCCGCCGCGATCACCCTCAGCCTCGGCACGCTCCTTGCCGGCTGGCTCGCCTACGAGGCGATGTGCCGCTCTTCCCTCGGCCGTGACGAGGTCCGTCTCGCGCTGGTCGGCTTTGTCTTCCTAGTAGGACTCGCCTGGGGCTTTACGCACGCCTTCAGCGGTCGCGGCGCCTTCATTCAGATGGGGGCGCTCATCGGCACGATGATGGTGGCGAACGTTTTCGTCGTCATCATCCCCAATCAGAAAAGGGTCGTGGCGGCGTTGCTCGCCGGGGCGGCACCCGATCCGGACCTCGGCAAGCAGGCGAAGCAGCGCTCGGTCCACAACAACTACCTGACCTTGCCGGTCGTCTTCCTGATGCTCGCCAACCACTATCCGCTGTTCTTCGCCACCCGTTACAACTGGCTCATCTTCGCGATCGTGCTGCTGATCGGCTTCATCATCCGCCATTTCTACAATTTGCGTCATGCGGGTTTGCCGAACCCGTGGTGGACCTGGGTCGCCGCGGCGATCGGCATGGCGGCGATCGCCTTTCTCTCCTGGGCGGGCGCACGCTCCGGGGGCGCCGCCGCGGCGTCCGGCACGCCGCCCCCATCTTTCGATCAGGTCGCCGAGATCATCGCCACGCGCTGCAGCATGTGCCATATGGCCGAGCCCGTCTGGAACGGCTTCATCCACGCCCCCGACGATGTGCTGCTCGATACGCCCGACGACATTGCGGCGCGCGCGCGGCAAATCATGATCTTTGCCGTGCTGACCGACGCGATGCCGCCCGGCAACGTCACCCTGATTACCGAGGAGGAAAGGCGGCTGGTTGGCGCGGGCCTGGCCGGTCGCGCGGCGTGGTGGCCGGGCGTGAGACCATGAGCGGCACGGCGCGGACCGTGTCGCTGACGACGCTGAACGCGCTTTCGGTGGCCGATTTATCCCAGCACCTCGGCAACGTCTACGAGCATGCACCCTGGGTCGCCGCAGCGGCGGCGGCGGCGCGCCCCTTCGCGACGACCGTCGCCCTCCACCAAGCCATGAGCGCGGCAATTCACCAAGCCTCCGAGGCCGAGCGTCTGGCCTTCGTCCGCGGCCATCCCGATCTCGCGGGCAAGGCGGCACGGACCGGCGCGCTCACCGCGGACTCGACCGGCGAGCAGGCGAGCGCCGGGCTCGACCAGCTCGGCGAAGCGGAGTTCGCCGCGTTCCACCGCCTCAACGACGCCTACCGGGCAAAGTTCGGCTTTCCCTTCATCATCTGCGTCCGTCGCCACACCAGGGCGTCGATCCTGGCGAGTTTCGAGAAGCGTCTCGCCCACGCGCCCGCGACCGAGCTCGCGACCGCGCTCGACGAGATCGATCGCATCGCCGCCCTGCGCCTCGACGCGCTCGTCACCGGCGAGGGACGGCTCAACCTCGCCGGTCGCCTGTCGACGCATGTGCTCGACACCCTTGCCGGGAGGTCCGCCGCCGGCCTCGCCATCGAGCTGCGCGAGCTCTCGGCGAGCGGCGGCGATCGTCTTGTCGCGCGCGCCGTCACCAATGAGGACGGCCGCACCGACGCTCCGCTCATTGCCGGTCGCCCGGTGCCGATCGGTCGCTACGAGCTCGCCTTCGCGGTCGGCGACTACTTTGCCGATCGCGGCGTCCGCGTCGCCGACCCGCCCTTCCTAGACATCGTGCCGATCCGTTTTTCCGTCGCCGAGGCGGAAGGCCGCTATCACGTGCCGCTGCTGATCACGCCCTGGTCCTATTCGACCTATCGCGGGAGCTGAATTCGGCGATCGCGGCGCGGCGGCCCCTTGATGGGCTGCGGCGCGCCTGCGCTGACGAGGTGGTAGCCGGGATCCGCGTAGACCCGCTTGCCTCTTTCGGCAACGGCTCGGACGAAATCTGCGCTTCGCGCCAATGCAAGACCCGCGGTACTCTCTAGTCCATGGGTGGCGAGATCCGTTTCCTGCTGAACGGCGCCCCGCGGCGTCTCGCGGATGTGGCGCCGACGACGACGGTGCTCGACTATCTGCGTGGTGCGGAGCGCGCCTGCGGCACCAAGGAGGGCTGTGCCGAGGGCGATTGCGGCGCCTGCACGATCGCCCTCGGCGAGCCGGCGGGAATGGGGATCCGTTGGCGCGCGATCAATGCCTGCGTCGCTTTCCTGCCGCAGATCGACGGTACGATCCTGCTGACCGTCGAGGGCCTCGCCGGGCGGAGCTCGCTTCACCCGGTTCAACAGGCGATGGTCGACAATGAGGGCAGCCAATGCGGATTTTGCACACCCGGCTTCGTCATGGCGCTCTTCGCCTTCCAGCATGGCGGCGAGGCGGCCGATGAGGAGGCGGTGCACGAGGCGCTCGCCGGCAATCTCTGTCGTTGCACCGGTTATCGGCCAATTGTCGCCGCGGCGCGCCAGATCGCCGGCAAGCCGGACCGGTTCGATGCGGCGGAATCGGCGCTGCTGGACGCGCTGGCGCCGCTCCGCCGCACCGAGGAGATCGCGCTCAAGCATGGCGGCGAGAGCTTCTTCGCGCCGGCCTCGCTCGATCGGCTGCTCGCGTTGCGGGCAGAGCGGCCCGCGGCGCATCTCCTCGCGGGCGGCACCGACCTCGCGCTTCTGGTGACCAAGGACTATCGTGCGCTGGAGAGCGTCATCCTGGTGACGCGCGTGCCGGAGCTGCGCGAGATCAAGGTCGAGGCCGATGCCCTCACGCTCGGCGCCGCCGTGACCTATACCGACGCCCTGCCGGTCATCGAGCGCCATTGGCCGTCCTTGGCACGCCTGGTCAAGCGGATCGGCTCCCGTCAGATCCGCAATCTCGGCACGATCGGCGGCAACATCGCCAATGCCTCGCCGATCGGTGACATGCCGCCGGGCCTCATCGCGCTTGGGGCCACGGTCGCCCTGCGCTCCCGCACCGGGCGCCGCGTGCTGCCGCTCGAAGACTTCTTCCTCGACTATCGCCGGACCGCCCTGGCCAAGGACGAGATCGTCGAGGCCGTGCGCATCCCGCTGCCGCACGGGGAGCAGTTTCGCACCTATAAGATCGCCAAGCGCTGGGACCAGGACATCTCGGCGGTCTGCGGCGCCTACAGCATCACCCTCGACGGCAGCCGCATCGCTGCCGCGCGCATCGTCTATGGCGGCATGGCGGCGACGCCGCGCCGGGCGTTGCGGGCGGAGCATGCGCTGATCGGTCGGGCGTGGAGCGAAGCGGCCGTCGAGATGGCCGCGGCGGCGCTGGCCGAAGATTTCCACCCGATCGGCGACTGGCGCGCCAGCGCGGCCTATCGCACGCAGGTCGCCGGCAACTTGCTGCGGCGGTTCTGGCTCGAGACGGTGCGTTCCGACCTTCCGCTCGATGTGATGGCGCTATGAGCGAGACTCCGACCGGCGGCATCTCCGGCGCTCCCGGCACGCCCAGGCCTCACGACAGCGCCAGGCTCCATGTCGCCGGCACCGCACGTTTCATCGACGACATGCCCGAGCCGCCGGGCCTTCTGCATTGCAAGCTGGTGGTAAGCTCGCACGCCCATGCCCGCATCCTCGGCATCGACGCCACGGCGGCGCTGGCGCACCCCGGCGTCGCTGCTGTGCTGAGCGCGGCGGACATTCCCGGCGTCAATGACATCGCCCCGATCCTCAAGGACGAGCCATGCCTCGCCGCGGGGATCGCGGCGTATGCGGGTCAGGCTGTCGCGATCGTCGCGGCCGAGAGCCTCGCGGCAGCGCGGCAGGCGGCAAAGTGCGTCGCGGTCGACTACGCGGAGCTGCCGGCGACGCTCACGATCGAGGCGGCGCTCGCCGCGGAGAGCTACGTGGCGCCGCCGCAGATCATGCAGCGCGGCGATCCTGCCGGCGCGCTCGCCGCCGCGCCCCACCGCCTGACCGGGCGGCTCCGCACCGGCGGACAAGATCATTTCTATCTCGAAGGGCAGGTTGCGCTGGCGATCCCGCGCGAGGACGGCGGCATGCTGGTCTACAGCTCGACGCAGCATCCGACCGAGGTGCAGCACGGCGTCGCCCATTTGCTGAGCCTGCCCAACGCCGCGGTGACGGTCGAGGTGCGGCGAATGGGCGGCGCCTTCGGCGGCAAGGAGAGCCAGGCGACGCAGATCGCCGGGATGGCGGCGCTCGTCGCCCTGCGGACCGGACGACCGGCAAAGCTGCGCCTGGCGCGCGACGACGATATGATCGTGACGGGAAAGCGCCACGACTTCCTCCTCGACTGGGAAATCGGCTTCGACGCGGAGGGGCGCATTCTCGCCCTCGACATGCGCCTGGCCGCGCGCGCCGGCAATGTCGCCGATCTGTCGCCCGCGGTGCTGGGCCGCGCGCTCTGCCATGTCGACAACGTGTATTTCCTCCCTCATGTCCGGCTCAGCGGCTATGCCTGCAAGACCAACACCGTGTCGAACACTGCCTTCCGCGGCTTCGGCGGCCCGCAGGGAATGATCGGGACGGAGGTCATGATCGAAGAGATCGCCCGCCACCGGCAGCTTCCAATCGCGACGGTGCGGGAACGCAACTATTACGGAGCGCCGCCGCGTGCGACGACGCCCTATGGCCAGTCGGTCACGGACAACATCATCGCACCTTTGACGGCGAAGCTGGCGGCGAGCGCCGCGCTCGCCGAGCGCCGCGCCGCCATCGACGCCTTCAACCGGACGAGCCCGGTGATCCGCAAGGGGCTTGCGACCTTCGCCGTCAAATTCGGCATTTCCTTCAACCTCCCGACGCTCAACCAGGCGGGCGCCCTCGTGCACGTCTATACCGACGGCAGCGTCCTTCTCAATCACGGCGGCACCGAGATGGGGCAGGGGCTGTTCGTCAAGGTCGCACAGGTGGTCGCCGATGTTTTCCAGATCGACATCGAGCGAATCCAGGTTAGCGCCACGGCGACCGACAAGGTGCCGAACACTTCGGCCACCGCCGCCTCCTCGGGCTCCGATCTCAACGGCATGGCGGCCTACAATGCGGCGATCGAGATCCGCGGCCGCATGGCTCATGTCGCCGCGGCCGAGCTTGATGTGTCGATCGATCGGATCGTCTTTTCACAAAACCGCGTCCATGGCGGCGGCCGGTCGATGCGCTTCGCCGAGCTGGCCAAGCTCGCCTGGAGCCAGCGCGTCTCGCTTTCGGCGACCGGCTTCTACCGCACGCCAAAGCTTTCTTGGGACCGCGCGCGCCTGCGGGGCAGGCCCTTCTATTATTTCGCTTATGGCGTCGCCGCCTCGGAGGTCGCGATCGACTGCCTGACCGGCGAGCACCGTGTGCTGCGCACCGATATCGTCCATGACTGCGGCCGCTCGCTCAACCCGGCGATTGATCGCGGTCAGATCGAAGGCGGCTTCGTCCAGGGCATGGGCTGGCTGACGATGGAGGAGCTGTGGTGGGACGAGAAGGGGCATCTTAGGACCCATGCTCCCTCGACCTACAAAATTCCCGGCAGCCGTGACGTACCCGTGGATTTCCGTGTCCACATTCTCGAGGACTCGCCCAACACGGAGCCGACCATCTTCCGCTCCAAGGCCGTCGGCGAGCCGCCGCTGATGCTGGCGATCTCCGTCTGGCTTGCCTTGCGCGACGCCGTCGCGAGCCTCTCCGACCACCAGTCTCCCGTCCATCTCGACGCTCCGGCGACGCCCGAGCGCATCCTTGCTGCCGTCACCGAAATGCGCGAGCGTGCGGCGGCACCGATCGCGCCCGCTCAGGCAACCGAGCCGGTCCCGGCGTGAATCCTCGTCGTCGGCGCTCGAGCGTATCGAGCGCGCGCCGGCTGCTGCGGAGGTAGGATCAACCTGAGGCGCTCCCCGAGAGCGCCCCGGGGAATTGACCGCTGCCGGACCCGCCCCTATCGTTCTCCCCGCGTCACCCCAGTGGGAAGGAAGCATCTGCCATGAAGACCTCTCCGGTCGCGCTGGCCGATCTGTCGAACTCGGTCATGGCCGTATTGCCCCTGGGGCGCCATGGCGATCTGTCGATCGACAAGCCGGAGAACACCCGGCTCATCCGCCATGTGGAAGCCGGCGGCGTCAG
Source organism: Pseudomonadota bacterium (assembly GCA_016195085.1). Classification (NCBI taxonomy): domain Bacteria; kingdom Pseudomonadati; phylum Pseudomonadota; species Pseudomonadota bacterium. The sequence continues at coordinate 77,889 of JACQAG010000071.1, forward strand.
CACGCTCCTCTATGGCGGCAACGCCAATTTCTATCATGTCGGCCTCTACGAGTTCGCCGGCATCCTCGATTTCCTGGCGGAGGCCGCAGCACCGGGAAGCTGGGTCATTCCCTCCGTCGGTCCGGATTTCGGCAAGATGCTGGACCAGGCCGACGTGCTTAGGAGCCGCGCATTTCCGACCGCCATGGTGATGCCGCCGGCCGCGCCGATGACCCAGGCCGGCGTCGAGGCGGGGGTGCAGAGCTTCGCCACGCGCTTCGGCCGTCCGGTCATCCTCTATATCAAGAGCGAGGGCCAGATCGCGCCCGAAGGTGTGAAGCGCCTCGTCGATGCGGGCGTGATCGCCGCGGTCAAATACGCAATCGCCCGCTCCGATCCGAAGGAGGACCGGTATCTCCAGCGCCTGGTCCATCTCATCGACCGCAAGAGCATCGTCAGCGGCATGGGCGAGCGGCCGGCGCTGGTGCATATGCGCGACTTCGATCTCGCCGGCTTCACTTCGGGCTCGGTATGCATCGCGCCCCGCAGCGCGCGGGCGATGCTGCAGGCTTGCCGGCGCAAGGACTGGGCCGCGGCCGAGCGGCTGCGCCAGTTCTTCATCCCGCTCGAAGATTTCCGCGAGAAGCTCAGCTTCATCACCGTGCTGCACGAGGCCGTGACCTTGTCGGGGATTGCCGATATGGGCGTGGTGTTGCCGCTCTTGAGCAATCTCGAGCCGCAGCATCACTTCGCGCTGAAGAAGCTGGTGACCGCGCTCATCGCTTCCGATCGGGCGGCAGCCGCGGCAGCGGCGGCCTGAGATGGCGGCAAAGCCGATCCTCTTGACCGGTGCGGCGGGCGCGCTCGGCCGCTATCTCCGGCCGAAGCTGATCGAGGCCTATGGCCGCTTGCGCAGCGCCGACAAGGTGAGCTTCGCGCCGGCGCTCAATGGCGAGGAGCAGGTCGTCTGCGACCTCCACGATCTCGCGGCGGTCGAGCGCATGGTCGAGGGCACGGAAGCGATCCTGCATTTCGGCGCCTATTCCGTCGAGGCCGATTGGGAGACGATCCTCCACTCCAACATCATCGGCACCTACAACGTCTTCGAGGCGGCACGGCGCAAAGGTATCAAGCGCCTGGTCTTCGCCTCCTCCAACCACGCCATCGGCTTTCACACCGTCGAGACCAGGCTCGATGCCACCTCGCTGCAGAAGCCGGACAGCTATTACGGCGTCTCCAAGGCGTTCGGCGAGGATCTCGGCAGCCTCTATGTCGACAAGCACAACCTCGAGGTCGCCTGCCTCAGGATCGGCTCCTGCTTGCCCGAGCCGAAGGAGGCTCGCCATCTCTCGACCTGGCTCAGCTATCCCGATTTGCTTCGCCTCATCCAAGCTTGTCTGGAGGCGCCGTTCCTCGGCTTCACCATCATGTACGGCATGTCCAACAACACCAGAAGCTGGTGGGACAATTCGCTCTCGCCCCATGTCGCCTACCGGCCAGAGGACAATGCCGAGACCTACGCCAAGCAGATCCTGAGCCATGGCGATCCGCGGCCGGAAGGCGATCCGGCGCGCCGCTTCCATGGCGGCCCGTTCACCAGCGACGGCTACGTCCGGCGCTGAGCTCAAGCACCGCGCTGATTCGGTCACGAGTGTTCCTCTGGCCCGATTGAGATGCCGGCCGAAGCGCCGGCGGCAGTCCGCGGGGCCGCCTCCCCCATGCTTTTGCTGCTCTGCCAGGCCGGGCCTTCGCGGGCGCAACATATGCTAGCCTGCAATGCTCACCCGCTATTCCTAGTAGGTCGGACAATGCTCGACAGTTTTTGGTAAAACTCGTGCATTAATCAAGTAACCATCGGCAAGCGTCCCGATAGGCGACAACCTTGATCGGACTAAGAAAATTCATCCGTTTTTCTTGAAGAGAATTAGTTGAACAGATATAAACCTCGAAATGGGGTGTCACCTGTTTCAGTTGTTCAGCCGGTAATAGTTGAAACCTTCCGGTGCAGCGGGGCAGTGCGGATGTTTGACGAGGTTGTAGCCTGATGGGCGGTGTGGCGGGGCAGCAGAACGAAGAGCCGAAACGGTTCGTCAGGATCGACGACGACGCGCTCAAGGACGCCCTCGACTGCCATCTGCGCTTCATCAAGGGTGCGCGCGGCGGACGGCGCGCGACCCTCGCCCGGCGCGATCTTTCGAACCGCGACCTGACCGGGGTCAATCTCGCCGGCGCCGATTTGACCGGGGCCAAGCTCGCCGGCACCAAGCTTACCCGGGCCGCCCTGGCCAATGTCATCCTGTTCGGCGCCGATCTGCGCTCCATCACCGCGCAAGGGATTGACCTGACCAAGGCGGATCTGCGCGGTGCCTGCCTCAGCGGCGCCGATCTCACCAATGCGATCCTGACCGAAGCCGACATGCGCGAGGGCGAGGTAGCTTATGTCGAGGAAGGCGACCTCACCACGAACCGGCAGAAGCTCACCCCCTCCGACATGACGGCCGCGGTGATGCGGCGGGCGGATCTGAGCCGCGCCCGCTTCTCCAAGGCCTCCGGCGCGCAGGTCGATCTGAGCGACGCGGTGCTGCGCGGCGCGCGCATGAATGGCGCCGATTTGCGCAACGCCAATTTGACCGGCGCCATCCTGGTGCAGGCGGACCTGACCGATTCCAATTTGAGCGGCGCCACGTTGTTCGGTGCGGTTCTGACCGACTCGACCTTGACCCGCGCCGACGTGACCGGCGCCAAGCTGTTCGGCACCATCATGAACGGCGACATCAGCAAATCCGGCGCCAAGGGCACGCCGGTGAAGCCGGGAACGCCGCCGCCGAAGCCGATCGCCGAGATGATCGCGGCGCACCTGGAATGGGTGGAATCCGGCGGCGCCAAGGGGGTCCGCCTGGAGCTTCCGGGCGCCGATCTGAAGGGTGCGGATTTCCGCGACGCCAACCTCGCCGGCGCCAAGCTCACCGGGGCCGAGCTGGCGCGCGCGAATTTCAGCGGCGCCAGGCTGCTTTTTGCCGATTTCGGCTTCTGCGACATGCGCGATGCGAAGCTGCGTCGCGCCGATCTGCGCGGCGCCGATTTCAGCCGCGCGTTTGCTGGCGGCGCCGATCTGAGCGAGGCCATCCTCGGGCTCCATGGCAAGGGTTCGAGCGATCCGGTGAGACCGACCAAGCTCACCAAGGCCCGGCTGTGGAGCGTGCGCCTCAAGGGTGCGCATCTCTGCCGCGTCGATTTGAGCGGCGTCGACCTGACCGGCGCCGACTTGACCCAGGCCGATCTGCGCGAAGCCGATCTGCGCGGCGCCACGGTGACGCCCGAGCAGCTGGCGGTGGCGATCACCACCCTCTCCGGCACCGCCGACTGATCTCCGCGAGGCGGCGATCGGCGCCCGAGATGCGCGGACTTTAGGTTGAATTCCATATATTAATCAAACGTTAAGCGGGTTACGCGAGCATGTCCGTATGACCTCCGAGAAGCGGAGGAGTGGTGACGGCATTGCGAGGTAGCCATGGCGGTAGCAGTACAATCCGCGCAATCGCGCCAAGAGCTCGAGCAAGCGCTGGTCAAGCGGGCCGAGGCCGAGTTCGAGAAGATGATCGGCGATGCGGCAAACGGCAATCCCGATGCCGTCGAGCGCAAATCCAACCGTGTGGCCGAGATCGCCAAGGACAAGGCGTTCCCGATGGCGCGGCGAAAGGAGTTCCAGGACCGCTGCAAGCTCTTGCTGCGGCAAGCCTACGAGATGAGCGTGAATCTCTTTCTCGACGACGCCAATGGTGCCGTCAGGGCGGGCGACGAGGAGCGCAAGAACAAGCTCATCACCAAGGCCAAGGAGCACTACTCCATGGCGCTGCGCGCCGGCGCTGATGAGGACTTCAAGCTCGCGGTCAAGCGCAAGCTGGAGATGATCGGCATGACCAGCCCCGCCGGCACCAGCGAGAAGGCGAAGAAGGCGGCTGAGGACGAGGCGGCGAAGCCGCAGCCCGTCTCCAAGGCTCCGAACGGGGTCGAGCGCCGACGCGCCATCCGCTACAACGATCCGCTGGTCACCGCGACCATCGCCGGCACCAGCTACAAGACGGTGAACTGGTCGATCCGCGGCCTCTTGATCGAGGCCTATCAGGGTCCGCTGGCGGTCGGCGACAAGGTCACCATCGGCGTCTCTTGGGAAGGCAGCAAGGAGGCGGGGCTGTCGCCGGCGCGCGTCGTACGCCGGGACGCGGAAGCCGGCCTGATCGCCGTCGAGTTCAACGGCATCGACGGCAACATGCTGCGTTTGGCCCACGCCATGCGCCTGCAGGAGATCGCACCCTCGCCGGAATGAGCGCGCTCGAGCGCTGGCGGCGGAGGATCGGCGGGACCCAGCTTTGCTACGGTCGCGCGGCCATGGAGCCGCACGCCGTCAGCCATCTCCCGCATGCCGGCGATCATGACTTCGACCGAGGCCTTGTTCGAGGCATGGTCGCTGTTGCCGCCGAGCCAGACGAGCGCGGCCAGGCCGAACAGCCCCAAGACTTCCCGATCGAGCTGCATGAGCGCCTCACCGTCGCCCGCAGCGATAGGCCGCGCCACCCCGCGGCTCGAACGGACGCCGCGGGGACTTCCCCCGAGCTCCGCTGCCGATGCCACGCGGAGCCGCCGCTCGCCGGCACCCAAAGGCGCGGTACGCGGGATCGGCTCCGGCGCGGTGCCTTCACCCGGGTCGGAGGCCTGTATCAGCACCGCCCACGAGACGGCGGATCGCTTCTTCGCCGCGGGCGCATCGGCCACGGTCGAGGCGGTCGAGAGCACGAGCATCAACAGCAGTGATTCGACGAGCCTCCTTGCGAGGATGGCGCTGCCAGCCATGTGCGTTCCCCCCCGGGCATCCCTCCGCACAGTGGCGATCCGATGTTCTGAGTCGAATGCACCTCACGACGGGTAGACGGCGATTGCGTATCTCCCCGACTGTCCCCACACGGTCTCGTCTCCAGATGCGCTGAGTCTAAACCTGGCCGCCAGCGAAATATGCGTTCAGGCGAGATCGGTGCGCCGGACGATCGCGTCTTTCCGCTTGGCCACGTCGGGCTGCAGCCTGGTGCCGAGACCGGCGCCCGACATGGGATGGACGTAGCCCTCCTTGACCAGGGGAAGCTCGGTCAGCAGCTCGCGATACCAGCTCGTGAGATAGGCGCGCACCACCTCCTGCATGAGGGCGTTGGGCGCGTTCAAGGAGAGATGCACCGAGGCCACCAGCACCACCGGGCCGGTGCAATCATGGGGTGCTACCGGGCGCTGATAGGTCTCGGCCAAGGTCGCGATCTTCTTCGCCTCGCTGATGCCGCCGCACCAGGACAGATCCAGCATGACGATGTCGGTCGCCTGCGCCTCCAAGAGGTCGCGGAAGGCAGAGCGGGTGGCCATGGTCTCGCTGGCGCAGACGGGAACGCGGGTGCCGCGGCGGAATTCGGCGATGGCGGCGACGTTGTCCATCTTGATCGGATCCTCCGCCCAGAACGGCTGGAACGGCTCGAGGGCCCGGGCGATGCGGAGTGCCGCCGGCAGGTTCCACATCGAGTGCATTTCGCACATGACGTCGATCCTGTTGCCGACGGCCTTGCGGATCTTGGCGAAGGGCTCGAGGCCCTGATCGAGCTCCGGTCCGGAGATGTAGGTGCCGCCGGATCGTTCCGCATAGGGATCGAAGGGCCAGATCTTCATCGCCGTGAAGCCCTCCTCGATGAGGCTGAGCGCCAGCTCGTCGGCGCGGTGCACGAAGGCCTGCTGGTCCTCATACGGCCCTTCGGCGGCGGCATCCTCCTTGCTCCAGGCGGCGATCTCGCGGCGCTGCGCCGAGCGGGCGTTGTAGGTGTAGCCGGCGCAGGTGTTGTAGACGCGCAAGCGGTCGCGCGAGAGGCCGCCCAGAAGCTGGTGGATCGGCAGCGAGACCGATTGGCCGAAGAGATCCCAGAGCGCGATGTCGACCGCCGAAGCGCCACGGGTCTCGACCGAGCTGGAGGCGAAGCCGAGATAGCCTTGCAGCAGGTGGCGCGAATGCGCCTCGATGCGCAGCGCATCCTTGCCGAGGAGGTAGGGGGCGACCTGCGCATGCAGGTAGGCCGCCACCGCGTCGGCGCCGCGGAAGGTCTCGCCGAGGCCGACGAGGCCCTGATCGGTGTGGAGCTGCACCCATAGGATGTTGGGGAACGAGCGGAGCTGGATGGTCTCGAGCGCGGTGATCTTCATGCCCGGAGCCTAGCAGGCGGCTGCAACTACCGGCTAGTGTCGCTCCGCTAACCGCGCCAGCGCGTCGCCTTCGATCCAGCGGCAATTGACCTCGGTCCGGACGGCATCGATGCGATCATAGAAAGCCATCGCATCCGTGTTGGCTAGGCGCACATGCCACATGATGTGGGAAAAGCCGCGCTTGTGGCACTCGCGCGCCAGGCGCTGGAGCAACAGGCGGCCCACGCCGGCCCGGCGCCAGTCCGGCTCGACATAGAGATCGTCGAGGTAGAAACCGGGCTTCGCATCCTCCACGCTGAACACCGGCATGTAGATGGCGTAGCCCTGGAGCGTGCCGGCGCAGGTGGCGACCAAGGTCGAGAAACGGGCGCGGGCGCCGAAGCCGAAGCGGCGGAAGCCGTCGGCGGTCATGCGTGTGCCGACCTTACCTTCGAAGCGGGCGAGCCCCAAAACCAGCTCCGCGACGCGCTCGCCATCCGCCGGACGAGCGCGGCGGATGACGATCTCCGCCCGGCTCATTCGCCGGCGGCGCGGAAGGCGGGGTTCACCAGCTCCGCCGGGGCGAAGGGGCGATCATGGGTCAAGGACGGAACCTTGCGCCTGGCTTCGGCCACGTGCGCCGGGTCGATGTCGACGACGGTGACGCCCGTCTCGGTCCCCGCATCGGCCAGGATGTCGCCCCACGGCCCCACCACCAGGGAATGGCCGAAGGTCTCGCGGCCCTCAGCATGCACCCCGGTCTGCGCCGGTGCCACCACGAAGCATCCGGTCTCGATCGCGCGTGCGCGCAAGAGCACGTGCCAATGCGCCTCGCCGGTCACCCGCGTGAACGCCGACGGCACCGTCAAGAACTCGGCACCGGCCTGAGCCAAGGCCCGATAGAGCTGCGGAAAGCGCAGATCGTAGCAGACGGTGAGGCCGAGGCGTCCCCAGGGCAGCTCTGCCATGACCGCACGCTCGCCGGCCTGATAGGCGGCGGATTCGCGGTAGCGCTGGCCGTCGCCGAGATCGACGTCGAACATGTGAATCTTGTCGTAGCGGGCGACGATGTGGCCGGCCGGGTCGAGGAGGAAGCTGCGGTTGGCCATGCGCTCTTCGGCGAGCTTGATCTGCAGCGAGCCCACCAGCACCCATAGCCCGAGCTCGGCCGCAGCCGCGCGGAAGGCGGCGAGCGCGCTCGAGGCTTCTTCGGTCGTGACCTTGGCGCGGGCCTGATCGCGCTTCGGCTCGATCATCTGCACGACCTCGGGCATGGTGACGAAGTGGGCACCCTTGGCCTTGGCATCGCGCATCATCGCCAGCACGGCCTTGACGTTGGGCTCGATGTCGCGGCCGGAGTTGGTCTGCAGCAGCGCCAGCTTGAAGCGGCGATCCATTGCTTATGCTCCCAGCATCGGGTCGAGCTTGCCGGCGCTGTCGAGGGCGTGAATGTCGTCCGAGCCGCCGACATGCACGCCGTCGATGAAGATCTGCGGCACCGTGTTGCGGCCGCCGGCACGCTCCCGCATCGCCTTGCGCAAGCCGGGATCCATATCGACGTCGTACTCCAGGAAAGACACGCCCTTCTCGCGCAAGAGCGCCTTCGCCCGCGCGCAATAGCCGCAGAAGGAGCTGGCATAGATCTCGACCTTGGCCATGGCGACTCCGCTTCAATCCTAACGATGGTCAGTGGCGATCATTGCGTCCACCGATTGCATTCGTGCCCATGCTCATGCCTTGCCCGGCTGCTCGCCGCCCTCCGGGCCATAGAATATGACCCAGAGCACCAAGTCATGGGTGAAATCCTCGAACCGGTGCGCCATGCCCGCGGGCACGAATAGGATATCGCCGGGCTCGACCAGATCAACCGCCTCGCCGTGGACGAAGCGGGAATTGCCGCTGACGACGACATAGACCTCGTCGCGGGTGTGCGGCTGCTGCGGATCCTGCTGCTTCGGCGCATAGAGCTTCAGCTCCAGGGTGCCGTGGCGGAACGCGGTCGCCGAACGAATGCCGGCGGCAAGCTCGATCCGCGCCAGCACCTCCTCGACGCCGACGCGAAACCCATGACCCGTGGCGACCCTGGTATTCGACATTGATTGGGCTCTCCGCTCAGCTCCCGTAGACGACGCGCGCGACCGTCAGCACGTCCACTGCTGCCGCTCCCGCCCCTTTCAGGGCTTGGGCGCAGGCGGCAACCGTGGCGCCCGTGGTCAGCACGTCGTCGACGAGCAGGACCCGCTTGCCGGCCAGGACGCTCATCTGTCCAGGGCGGATGGCGAAGGCATGGGCGACGTTGCGCGCCCGCTCCCGGCGGTTGAGCTCGGTCTGCGGCGGGGTTCGCTTGCGGCGGCGCAAGAGATCGGGAAGAACGCGGATGCCGGTCTCCTGCCCGAGCGCGTTCGCCAACAGCGAAGCTTGGTTGTAGCGCCTGGAGAACAGCCGGAGCCAATGCAGCGGCACCGGCGCGATCAGATCCGCCTCGCCCAGGAGCTCGCGCCCGGCGCGCGCCATCCACCGGCCGAAGGCCGGGGCGGCATGGGTCTGGTCGTGGAACTTGAAGCCGGTGATGAGCGGCCGCGTCGCCTCGTCGTAGCGGAACACCGCGCGGGCTCGCCGCCAGGGCGGCGGGTCGGCGAGGCAAGCCCCGCACCAGGCGCCGTCATCTGCCGGCAGCTCGAAAGGCCGCCCGCAGCAGTGGCAGAGCGGCTTGGCGATGAAGGTCACTTTCGTCCAGCAGACCCCGCAAAGCGATCCGGGCTCATCCACGGTCTCCCCGCAGCGGAGGCAGCGCGGCGGCAGCACGGCATCCAAGGCGGCGCGGAGCGCGCGATGGGCCACGGCGCCGAGTTGGATGCCCCCGTTCATGGCTGCCCATGGTCGGGGCCGCGGGTCATGCTGTCAATCGCCACGCCCGCATGCAATATGAGCGGGCATGACGACGCTGAGAGCCCCTGGCGAACCCGCCTCCGGCGCCTTGGTCTTCGATCGCAAGGCGGTCCGGCGGCACCGCGAGCGGGCCGCTTCTGGGCTGGAGCGTCACGACTTCCTCTTGAGCGAGATTGCCGAGCGCTTGGCGGACCGGCTCAGCGACATCAACCGCCGCTTTCCCATTGCCGTCGACCTCGGCTGCCATACCGGAACCCTCGGCCGCATCCTCGCCGGCCGCGGCGGCGTCGAGCGGCTGATTGAGGTCGACCTCGCCTTCGCCATGGCGCGGCGCGCGGGGTCGCTTGCCGTCGTCGGCGATGAGGAGGCGCTGCCCTTCGCCTCCGGCAGCCTCGATGCGGTGTTCTCGGTCTTGAGCCTGCACTGGGTCAACGATCTGCCGGGTGCCCTCATCCAGGTCCGCCGCGCGCTCAAGCCCGACGGGCTGTTCTTGGCCGCACTGCTGGGCGGCGAGACCTTGACCGAACTCCGCCACTGCCTCATCGAGGCCGAGCTTGCCGAGGAACAGGGCGCGAGCCCGCGGGTATCGCCCTTCGCCGATCTCCGGGACGGGGCGGGATTGCTGCAGCGCGCCGGCTTCGCGCTCCCGGTCGGCGATGGCGACCGCTTGACCGTGACCTATGCCGATGCGCTCACGCTGATGCGCGAGCTCCGCGGCATGGGCGAGAGCAACGCCACAAGCGAGCGGCGGCGCCATTGCTCCCGGCGCCGGACCATGCTGGCCGCGGCGGCGGCCTATCAGCAGCGCTTCGCTCTCGCCGATGGGCGCATTCCCGCTACCTTCGAGGTGATCTATCTGACGGGCTGGGCGCCGGCGGCGAACCAGCAGCAGCCGCTCCAGCCCGGCAGCGCCGAGGTCAGGCTGGCGACGGCGCTCGGCACCACCGAAGCCTCGGCCGGCGATAAGGCGAAGCCCAGATAGGCTGTTCGAGGCTCTAAAACCGGTCAGGCATCGAGGATCTCCGGCAAGGCCCGGGCCTGGCTGCTTCCGGGAAAGACCACCCGGTCGAGGGCGTCGTCCGGCAACCCTAGATGCGCGCCCAAGATGCCCTTGAGCAGGCTGCGGAGGTCGGTCGTCGGCATGAGGTCGCGGGCTTCATAGAGCGCGTTCTCAGCCAGGCCCGGCCAACGGCCGAGTATGCGGCCGCCCGCCACCTTGCCGCCGAGGATGAAGGCGACGCCGGCGGTGCCGTGATCGGTGCCGCCGGTGCCGTTCGCGGCAACCGTGCGTCCGAACTCGCTGGCCGCCACCACGATGGTCTCGCTCCAGACCGGGCCCAGCCCGTCCGCCAGCGCCGCCAGCCCTTCGGCCAACGCCGTGAGCGGCTGCATCAGCCTGCCGTTTTGCTGCGCATGGGTGTCCCAGCCGGTGATCTCCAGGACCGCGATGCGCGGACCCTCGGCGGCGGCTAGCAGCTTGGCGCCGGCCGTAGCCGCGATGCGGAAGGCTTGCGGACCGCGCATATTGCCGCCCATCTCCCGGCTGTCGCCGATGAGCTCTGCGCTCATGGCGTGCGCGCCGAGCCCCTCCTCTAAGGCCGGCCCCAGGAGCGCGTCGCGCCGATAGAGGGCCGCCACCTTGGCGAGGAAGTCGGGCGAGGCGTCGGGAAGCTGCGCCGGCGCCCAGGAGGCAACCGGAGCGGACCCGCGCAGCACCAACGGCACGGCGTGGCCGAGAGCAAGCCCGAGGCGCTGCTTGCGGGAACCCAAGAGACCGATCGCCCGGTTGAGCCAGCCCTCGGGCTTGGCCCGGGGATCGTCGGTGCCGTTCTCCAGGAGGTCCTGGCCGTCGAAATGCGAGCGCTGCCGGTAGGGCGTGGCGACGGCGTGCAGCACCGCGAACTGCCGGGCCTGCCAGAATCGTTCCAAGGGCGCCAAGGCCGGGTGCAGTCCGAAGCGACCGTCGAGGCCGATCATGCCGTTTTCTTGGCCGGGCTCGGGCAACGCCAAGGCGCCCCTCAGGCTCCGATACTCGCTCTCGGCATAGGGCGGCACCGCGGCCAATCCATCGAGGCCGCCCCGGAGAACGACGAAGACCAGCCGCTTGTCGGTGTTGGCGGATGCCAGCGCCAGAGACGGCAGGCCGAGGGGTGCGGCTGCGGCCAGGGCCGAGAGGCCGAGGAGCGTGTGGCGTCTGGTCAGCATGGCTCTCATCTCCTCTGGAACTCGGGTGCCGCCAAGAGGAGGGCCAACCCTTCCGCGCGGCTGCCGGCCCGCTCGATCGCTTGGCGGGTATCGGCCGCCAGCAGCGGCCCGAGGCTCGCCTCGGCCAAATCCATCGGCTCGTCAGCGAGCCTGGTGCGCTCGGCCAAGGCAAGGGCGAACTCGACCCGGCGCATCACCGACTCGGGCCCCACCCAGGAGCGCGCATCATCGGGCCATCCGGCGGGCGAGGGTGCGGCCAAGGGCGGCTGGCCCAGCGCCGCCAGCGTCTTCACCAGCTTGTCGCCGCCGGCGCCCGCGGACCCGGTCAGGCGCAAGGCGGAGAGAAAATAGTCGTTCGGCGATTTGATCTTGCCGTTCGCCATCGTCCACGCTTCGCTGGAGCGGACGAGCGTCAGCGCGAGCGCGCCCAAATCCCCCTCGCTCTCCGTGAACACCCGGACGAGACGCTGGACCGCCGCTTCCGGCGGATCGTCGGCGATGAAATGGCGGGCGAGCTTGGTTGCGATGTGGCGGGCGGTCGCCGGATGGCGCGCCAGCATGCGGAGCGCGGCTTCGCCTTCCGCGGCACCCGACTCCTCGAAGCGCCGGCCGAGCAGCATCTTCTCGCCCGGCTCATGCAACTGCGGCACGAACATGTAGTGGCCGACCCAGCGGGTCCGCAAATTGCCGACGGTCCAGCCGGTAAGGATGCGGGCAAAGCTCTTGACGTCGTCCTGGTCGTAGCCGCCGGTGACACCCAGCGTATGCAGCTCCAAAATCTCGCGGGCCAGATTCTCGTTGAGCCCGCGGCCGCGCCGCTGGCCCAGTGGGCTCGTCGGCCCGGTCGAGAGCGCATTGTCGAGATAGAGCAGCATGGCGGGATGGCGCGCCACCGCCAGCAGCATGTCCTGGAACTTGGCCGTCACATGCGGGCGGATCGCCTCCTTCTCGAACGGAACGGCGATGCCGGCGACCACCGGGCGCACCGCCGAGACGGTGAAGTGGTTGCTCCAGAACTGGACCAGCCGCTCGCGAAACGGCTGATCCGTCTCGATCTGCGCCCTGGCACGGATGGCGGTGTCGGCGAGGAAGCCCTCACGGTATTGCTTGCGGAAGAGCCGGACGACCTCGTCGATGCCCCGTCCCTGGGCCTGGAAGAAGAGCAGCAGCCGCTCGGGGCTCGGCGGCACCGCGTCATAGGCCGCCGGAGCGGCAGTCTCGGGCATGAGCTGGCCTTCGAGCCAACCGAGCGGGTCCGGGGACACAAGGGCGAGCTCGCCGGGCCGGGCGCCGAGGCCGAACCGCGTCGTGGCGACGACCGCTTCGTGAGAAATCAAGGCGCTGCTCCGGCGGGCGATCTGCCCCGCATTCATGCCACTATACACGCCCCTCCTTAAGCATTCCTGTGCGCCCGATCACTCCGCCAAGGAACCGGCTCAGCGCCTGCCGCCCAGACCCCAGCGCCTGGGGAAAAGCGGCCGCTTGCGGTGACCCGCCGGCCGCGCGCCGGTTTCGGTGAGGCGCGGCAAGGTCACGATCGCGACCGCGGCGCGGGCCAATGCCGAGAGCGCGAACATGGGGATGAGGTGGCTCCCCCAGGACCAGGTTTCGCCGAAAAGCGTCAGGCTCGTCGGCATGCGCTCGACCAGCCAGGCGGCGGCGAGGCCGCCCACGAACCAGAAGCTGGTGGCGAGCACCGTGTGGATCGCGGTGAAGAGCCCGCGCCGGCTCGGCGTCACCGTGTCGTAGAGAAAGGTCGAGGATGCCAGCGCATAGCCCGACCACGCCGCACCCGTCACCATCTGCGCGCCGATCAGGAGCCAGTAGTTGGTGGTGAAGATCCACACCACCGGCACCAGCGGAATCATCGCGCCGGAGACGACGATGACGATGCGGTTGCCGTAGCTGTCGCGCACACGGCCCCAGAGCGGCAGCAGCAAGGCTTGGGTGACCGCGCTGACGGCCGTGTTGCCCATGAACTCGATATAGGTGAAGTGCAGCTCGCGCAGCATGTAGACGTTGAAGAATGGCCCGGAGAACACCACGGCCGCATACATGAGGCCGATCGAGAGCGAGTAGCGCACGAAGTTGGAGCTGGTGATGCGGTGCCAGATCGATTGTGCGGGCGTCGTCGCCTGGGATTCCCGGGGCGGTCCGGGATCGGCCACCTGCATGAGCTGCCAGAACGAATAGAGCCGGCCGAGACCGCCGAGGAAGAACACCGTGGCGAAGCCCCAATAGGCCAGCTCGACGGCCTGGAAGGCCTCGAGGATGAACCCGGCGCCGGCGATGGCAAAAAAGGTGGCGACGTTGATCCAGGCGGTGCGTCGGCCGAACCAGCGGCCGCGGCGGCGTTCCGGCAGGAGATCGCCCACCAGGCTCGTCCACATCGGTGCCGCCAGATTGTTGCCGGCATGGTAGGCGAGCGCGCAGAGCGTCAGGATCGGGATCGCATGTGCCGGCCATAGGGGCGGCAGCGCGATCATCGGCACCAAGGCGATCGCCTGGATCGCCACACCGGCCAGGATCAGCGTCTTCCGGCGCGCGCCGAAGCCGGCGATCCAGGCGGAGACGAGCTGGACCAGCGAGCCCACCCAATTGGGGAAGGTGGAGAGGATGGCGACCTGGCCGGCCGTCGCCTCAAGGAAGACGGCATAGGCGCCGAGATAGTTCTCGCAAGCCCCGACCAGGATGGCGTAGCCGATGCCGTCCTTCATGGTGTGCCGGAGCGAGCGGTCGGCTTCGGGATCGGGCGAGTAGCGCTTCGGCATTTCAGCGGGCTGGGAGCGCTTGCGTATCGACGTTTGAACCTAGCAGCAAGCCCCCACCCCGACCCTCCCCCACATGCGTGGGGGAGGGAGCGAAGACGTATCCTCACTCCCTCCCTCGCCGTCCTCGGCGGGGGAGGGTAGGGGTGGGGGCATTCCGGTTGCTAGAGCCGGACAATGCGACCCTACAGCAGGTCGCGCAGCATGGCGATGAGAGGTTGATCGGCCGGAGGCATCGGATACTGGGATAGCCGCGCCGGCCGGACCCAGGTCAATTCCTGGCCCTCGCGGGCGGTGACGATGCCGCGCCAGCGCCGGCAGACGAAGAGCGGCATCAAGAGATGGAAGTCGACATAGCGATGCGAGGCGAACGCGATCGGCGCCAGGCAGCTCTCGGAGGTATCGATGCCCAGCTCTTCGGCCAGCTCGCGCACCAAGGCAGACTCCGGGGTCTCGCCTGCATGCACCTTGCCGCCCGGGAACTCCCAGAGACCGGCCATCGCCTTTCCGGGCGGGCGTCTTGCCAGGAGCACGCGGCCATCGGCGTCGACCAGTGCGGCAGCGCTCACCAGCACCACCGGCAGCTCCACGGGCGCTGACCGACGCGCCGGATCGCAGCCGGCATGCTCGAGGTGATAGAGCGCGACCGGGGCCGACAGGCCGCGCGCCGGGAATTCGTGCACCGCCTCGCCGACGAGCCGGAAGCCGCAGCCGATGAGCACCTTGGCCGAGCGGACGTTCTCGGTGTGCACGGTGGCGGTCAGACGCTCGAGATTGAGCTCTTCGGCGGCGAAGGCAGCGACCGCCTGCACGGCTTCGCTGGCGAAGCCTTGGCCCCAATAGGCACGGCCGAGCCAGTAGCCGATCTCGCCGGCATCGGGTCCGGCGACGATGAGGCTGATCCCGCCGATCAGCGCCATGTCCTCGCGCTTGAGCAGCACGAGATCGAGCTCGCCGGTGAGCGTGAGCGGCCGGGACGCCTCGGCGATCCAAGAGCGGGCCGCGTCGGTATCGTAGGGATGCGGCATGCGCGCGGTGTAGCGCGTCACCTCGGCGTCGGCCGCGAGCGGGGCGATCGCCTCCGCATCGGCCGGTTCTGGACGACGCAGCACGAGGCGCTGAGTGGCGAGCGGCAGTCTCCGCTCGATGGCGTCAGCTGCGGTAGCTGCCATTGATGTCGACGTAGCGGTGGGTCAAGTCGCAGGTCCATACCGTAGCCTTGCCCTTGCCGACGCCGAGATCGACCTCGATCAGGATCTCGCGGCCCTGCATGTGGCGGGCGACCGGCGCCTCGTCGTAGCCCTCGACCCGGGCCCCGTTCGCGGCGACGGCGACGCCGCCGATGCGGATCGCCAGGCGGTCGCGCTCGGCCTTCTCTCCGGCCTTGCCGACCGCCATGACGATGCGGCCCCAATTGGCGTCGCCCGCCGCGACCGCCGTCTTCACCAAGGGCGAGTTGCCGATCGCCAGCCCGACGCGCCGTGCGGCGCGCTCCGAGGCGGCCCCGGTGATCCGGATCTCCACCAGCCGCTCCGCCCCTTCGCCGTCGCGCACGACCTGGAGGGCGAGATCGCGCATGACCTCGTGGAGCGCCTTGCGGAAGGGAGCGAGCCGGCGGTCGCCGGCATTCTCGATCGGCGCATGGCCGGCCTGCCCGGTCGCGAACAGGAGCAGGGTGTCGCTGGTCGAGGTGTCGCTGTCGACGGTGATCGAGTTGAAGGTCTTCGGCGTGCCCTCCGACAAGAGCTTCTGCAGGATCGGTTGCGCGATGCGGGCGTCGGTGAAGATGAAGCTCAGCATCGTCGCCATGTCGGGCTGGATCATGCCGGAGCCCTTGGCGATGCCGTTGATGGTGACCGGCATGCCGTCGATCTTGACCGTCCGGGTCGAGCCCTTGGGATAGGTGTCCGTGGTCATGATGGCGCCGGCCGCCTTCGGCCAGGCGTCGCCGACAAGGCTCGCCTTGAGCTCGGCCAGCTTGGCGATGATGCGGTCATCGGGCAGCGTCTCGCCGATGACGCCGGTGGAGGCGACGTAGATCTCATCGCCGGCGCAGCCGAACAGCGCCGCCGCCGCCGCCGCCGAACGCTGGACCCCGTCGCGCCCCGCGGCACCGGTGAAGGCGTTGGCGTTGCCGGCGTTGACGACGAGCACGCGGGCGCGGCCATGCGCCAGCGCTTGGCGGCACCATTCGACCGGTGCCGAGGCGGTGAGCGAGCGGGTCAACACGCCCGCAGCACCAGTCCCCGCCGCCAGCGACACCAGCAAGAGATCGATGCGGTCCTGGTAGCGGATACCGGCGGCGCAGGCGGCGATGGCGACGCCGGCGATCGGCGGCAGATCGGGAAAGCGCAGGGGCGCCAGCGGCGAGATTTGGGTCATGGAGCGAACCGGCTTCAGGAGGCGATCGTGATGGTGGACGAGGAGGGGCGGCGGCTCCGCCGCTTTTATTCGGTGCGCGGCGTGCCGTCCAGGTTGAAGCGCTCGAGCTTGGCGCCGTCGCGAAGCTGCTTCACCACGTCGGTGATGATCTGCTGCGAGAGCTCGCTGGTCAGCTCCTCGCGCGCCTCCTCGAAGCTGGGCGGCTGCGAGCGGCGCTTGTCCTCGACCCGGATCACGTGCCAACCGAAGCTGCTCTTCACCGGCTGCTCGCTGGTCTGTCCCTTGGCGAGCTTGAAGGCCACCTCGGAGAATTCCGGCACCATCTGATCCTTGGTGAAATAGCCCAAATCGCCGCCGCCGGTCTTGGCGCTGGGATCGATCGACTTCTTCCGCGCCACCTCGGCGAAATCCGCGCCATTCTTGAGCTCGGCGATGACCGCCTTCGCCTCATCCTCGCTCTGCAACAGGATATGGCGGGCGCTCACCTCCTCCTGGCCGGGATTGTCGGCCACGAATTTGGCATAGCGCTGCTTCAGCTTGTCGTCGGTGACCTGCTTCTGCACCTCCTTGGTGAGGTAGGACTCCTGGATCAGCCGATCCTCGAAGTTGACCAGCCGATGCTTGAGCTGCGGGTCATCCTGGAGCTTGAGGGTCCGCCCGGCAGCCGCGATCAGCTTGAGGTCGACCAGGCGATCCACCAGGAGCGGATAGAGCACGTCCTTCGGCATCTGCTGGTATTGCTGGGGCAGCTGCTGGGCGGCGCCGGCGAGATCGGAGCGGTAGATCGGATCGCCGTTCACCTTGGCCACGACCGGATCGGCGTCCGGCTTGCCGACTTGGCTCTGCGCGCCGGCGAATCCGCCGGGGGGTGCGGCGGGGGCTTGGGCGCCGGCTGGGGAGGCGGAGCCGAGAGCGATCAGGGCGACGGCGGCGAGCGCCAGGGCGAAGCGGACGAGGCCGGCGGAGCGGGGCATCACGGAAATCACATCCTCGATTGGCGGAAAAAAAGACAAGCGCGGCACCCCAGGGAGCGCCCGCGCGTCTCCGCTAATCATAGCCCACGATCCAGCCCCGACAAGCGGCAAGCCGCTCGCCCGTGCAATCCTGCTCAGAATCCGCCCGGGCTCAGACCGTCACGTTGACCGGATTGCCGCCGGCCACCAGGGAGAGCCCGCCGCTCGAGGGCAGCGGCACGGCCAGATCGAAGCTGAGTCCGGTCACCGCACCGGCGCCAAGCCAGCTCTGGCTGCCATCGGCACCGGTCAGGCTGAGCCCGAGGCCGTTGTCCGAGGAAGCCGCGGCAACGTCCGAGAAGCTGCCCACCGACACCGTGGCATCGAGGCTGGTGCCGAGCTCGGCAAAGCGGGCCTGCAATTGCCCGCCATCGGCGCTCACCTTCAGGTTCTCTTGCGCGGCCTTGACCGCGACCTTGGCTTCGCCGAAATGCGCCTCGCCGCCGGCGCTGCCCGCCCCGCCGCCGCTGGCCTTGAGCGAGACCTCTTGGACCTTGAGCTGGAACTTGCCGCCGGCGCCGGCAAACTCCACCGAGACGCCTTTGAAAGCCAGCGTCAGCCGCGCCTCTTGGGAGGCCGATCCGGCCAGCACGTGCGCTCCTGCCTCAGTCTTGGCGATCTCAGTCACCTGGTCGGCGACGGCGTGGGCCACGCTCGGTTCGAGCCCGATGGCGCGGACCACGTCATAGACGGAGTCGCGGGCCAGGCCCAGGCCGCGGGCGAAGGCCGCCCAGGCCGCGACCTCGAGGCTGCTATTGCCCGCGTTGGTTTCATGCACGCTGGTTGCGATGTGATTGTCCGGCGGGTGATGGGTCGGCCTGAGATGCAAATCCCCGGACTCGGCGAATGCCAGCCGACTCTGAACCAGAAGATTGCCATTGGCGTCGGAGGACGCCGGGAATGATGGCAACATGACAGACCTCCTTCTGAGGTTTGGTGTGCCAAAAACATCTAACCCAATGACCTAGCTCGGCATTTTGCCGCGCGCCGGCATTGGCTGGGCCATAGGCCCAAGGCGCATGGACACCATGCACTAGTAGAATATTAATGCAGGCGCGGTTCTTATTCAAGATGCCACCCGCATGGGCCGAAAACCGGCCGTCGCGGCCGGCCCTTCGCGGCCGCCGGGCCCTCGACGGCCTCGGGGCAGTCTCGTTGACAGCCCCGGCCGCTCCACCTATCTCTCAAGCGTTCCGCGCGGATCGAAAGGCCCGGCGGCCTTCGTTCCAGTGATCCATACCCCCCGAGGCCACTCATGTTCGGCGCCTTCGCCCGAAGCCTGTTCGGCAGTGCAAACGACCGCATCCTCAAACCTCTGCGCAAGGAGGTGGCGGCCATCAACGCGCTCGAGCCCGAGCTGGTGACGCTGAGCGACGACGAGCTCAAGGCGCGCACCGAGTGGCTGAAGGCTCGTTGCGCCGCCGGGGAGAGCCTGGACGAGCTTCTGGTCGACGCCTTCGCCACCGTGCGCGAAGCCGCCAAGCGCACCTTGGGCCAGCGCCATTTCGACGTGCAGCTCCTGGGCGGCATGATCTTGCACAAGGGCCGCATCGCCGAGATGAAGACCGGCGAAGGCAAGACCCTGGTGGCGACGCTCCCGGTCTATCTGAACGCGCTTGCCGGCAAGGGCGTCCACGTCGTCACCGTCAACGACTATCTCGCCCGCCGCGATGCCGAATGGATGGGCCAGATCTACAAGTTCCTGGGCCTCACCGTCGGCGTCATCGTGCACGGCATCGACGATCCCGAGCGCCAGGCCGCCTATCGCTCGGATGTGACCTACGGCACCAACAGCGAGATGGGCTTCGACTATCTCCGCGACAACATGAAGTTCCGCCTGGAGGACATGTGCCAGCGCGAGTTCTTCTTCGCCATCGTCGATGAGGTCGACTCCATCCTCATCGACGAGGCGCGCACGCCGCTCATCATCTCCGGGCGCACCGAGGATTCCTCCGAGTCCTATCGCCGCGTCGACCGGCTGATGTCGAAGCTCGTACGCGACGACTATGAGATGGACGAGAAGCACCGCACCGCCACCTTGACCGAGGCGGGCGTGGAGAAGTTCGAGACTCTGCTGCGCGAGGCCGGCCTGTTGAATGAGGGTACGCTCTACGATCTGACCAACGTCTCGCTGGTGCATCACCTCAACCAGGCGCTGCGCGCCAACACCCTCTACCTCAAGGACCGGGACTACATCGTCAAGGACGACAAGGTGGTGCTCATCGACGAGTTCACCGGCCGCATGATGGAGGGCCGCCGCCTGTCGGAGGGCCTGCACCAGGCGATCGAGGCCAAGGAGAACGTCGAGGTGCAGAGCGAGAACCAGACGCTCGCCTCGATCACCTATCAGAACTATTTCCGCATGTATCCGAAGCTGGCCGGCATGACCGGCACGGCGATGACCGAGGCCGGCGAGTTCAGCGAGATCTACAAGCTGGACGTGGTCGAGATCCCGACCAACATGCCGATGATCCGCGCCGACAAGGACGACGAGGTCTATCGCACCCAGCGCGAGAAGGTGGACGCGATCGTGGCGCTCATCGAGGAGGCGCGCACCCGCATGCAGCCGGTCCTGGTCGGCACGGTGTCGATCGAGAAGTCCGAGGCGCTGTCGGAAGTCCTGAAGGGGCGCAAGATCCCGCACCAGGTTCTGAACGCCCGCTATCACGAGCAGGAAGCCTATATCGTCGCGCAAGCCGGCCGGTCGGGCGCCGTCACCATCGCCACCAACATGGCCGGCCGCGGCACCGACATCCAGCTCGGCGGCAACTTCGACATGCGCGTGCGCCAGGAGCTGGCCGGCGTCGAAGATCCCGAGCTCAAGCAGCGCGGCATCGAGCGCATCAAACGCGAGATCGAGGCGGCGCGCGAGGTGGTGCGCCAGGCCGGCGGCCTGTACATCATCGGCACCGAGCGCCACGAGAGCCGGCGCATCGACAATCAGCTCCGCGGCCGGTCGGGCCGCCAGGGCGATCCGGGCGCCTCCAAGTTCTTCCTGTCGCTCGAAGACGACCTCATGCGCATCTTCGGCTCCGACCGCATCGACGGCATGCTGCAGAAGCTCGGCATGAAGGAAGGCGAGGCGATCGTCCATAGCTGGATCAACAAGGCGCTCCTGAAGGCGCAGCAGAAGGTCGAGGCGCGCAACTTCGAGATCCGCAAGCAGCTTCTGCGCTTCGACGACGTCATGAACGAGCAGCGCAAGGTCATCTACGAGCAGCGCCGCGAGGTCATGCGCGCGAGCGACGTCGCCGAGATGATCGAGGGCATGCGCGAGCAGACCATCGACGATCTGATCCGGCGCTGCATTCCCGCCAACGCCTATGCCGAGAAGTGGGACGTGCATGGACTGCACACGGAGGTGCTCCGCATCTTCAACCTCGATCTGACGGTCGCCGACTGGGCGAAGGAGGAGGGCATCGCCGACGAGGCGATCCGGCACCGCCTGACCGACGCGGTCAACCGCAAGATGGCGGAAAAGGCGGCGAACTACGGGCCGGAGCTGATGCGCTATGCGGAGAAGAGCCTGCTCCTGCAGATCCTGGATACGACCTGGAAGGAGCACCTCTTGGCGCTCGACCATCTGCGCCAGGGCATTTCGCTCAGGGCCTATGCGCAGCGCGACCCCTTGAACGAGTACAAGAGCGAGGCTTTTGTTCTGTTCGAGGAGCTGCTGTCGCGGCTGCGCGATCAGGTGACGATGACTTTGGCGCACCTCGAGCTCCGCTTCCGCGGGCCGGAGCCCGAGCCGGCGCCCTCCTCGGAGCTGGTGAGCGAGCCGGCCGGTGCGGGAGAGGGCGGGGCGCGGGGCGAACGCAGCCAGCGCTTGCGGCCGCGCGCCGTCGGCATGGCCGTCGACGCCGCCGATCCCACCACCTGGGGCAAGGTCGCGCGCAACGCGCCCTGTCCCTGCGGCTCGGGCAAGAAATACAAGCAGTGCCACGGCAAGCTGGGTGCCACGGCGGCGAACTAAGGGCGGCGCGGCTAGTCTCCTCGGTGCCTTCTTAACTCGTCATGCGCGGGCTTGACCCGCGCATCCACGTCCTGCGCCGGTGCCGTGCGCAGTTGCATGCGCATAAGATTCACCACAGAAACACGGAGAACGCGGAGAATTGATCATTCCTCTCCGTGTCCTCCGTGTCTCCGTGGTGAACTTTCTTTCTTGCTATGGCGGCGTTGATTGGAGCCCAGTGTCGGCTGAGCTAGGCTGACGTCGTGATCAGGAACGTGTTCGAGCCATGGCTCACCCGCTGGCACCTGAGGCCGGTTGGCGAGGCCTTCAAGACACAGCACTCCGGTAGCCACCTCATACCGGTGCTCTACGGGGGCGCTCCAGCGATGCTGAAGATCGCGCCCGGCTTGGAGGAACGCCGAGGAGCAGTGTTGATGGTCTGGTACGGCGGGAACGGCGCCGTTCGCGTGCTGGAGCTTGAGGGCGAGGCGGTGCTTCTCGAGCGAGCGACTGGCCGGCGCAACCTCGCCGACATGGCGAGAAACGGCCAGGACGATGCTGCAACTCATATCCTCTGCGCTACGATCACGCGACTGCACGCGCCTCGGGCCACCGTACCGCCGACAACCCTCGTCCCCCTGTCCATCTGGTTCCGGGAGCTGACGCCGGCTGTCGCGCCTAACCACGAGATTCTCGCCAAGTCCGACATGGCCGCGCGCGAGCTCCTGTCGGCACCGCGTGATGTCGTGGTGCTGCACGGCGACATTCACCACGGCAACGTCCTCGATGGCGAGGGCCGCGGCTGGCTTGCCATCGATCCCAAAGGCCTAATTGGCGAACGCGGTTTCGACTATGCCCACATCATGTGTAACCCGGATAGAGAGATGGCTACCGCGCCGGGCCGGCTACGGCGCCAAGCGCAAATCGTGGCGCAGATCGCCGGGCTGGATCTGACCCGCCTACTCATGTGGATACTGGCTTATGCTGGCTTGTCCGCATGCTGGACGTTGGATAGTGGCGGCGATCCCGGACCGGCGCTTGCAATCGCGGAAATCGCCGTGGCCGAGTTGACCACGTGACGTGGATGCGCGGGTCAAGCCCGCGCATGACGAACTATATGGATGTGGGGAACCACCGCTGCTGCGCCCGAAGATGGCGAGCACATCGCGGATGTCGGCGCCGCTGCGGTCGGCGGCAGCGCAATAGCAAACAGGGCCGCCTCGGGCGGCCATCCCGCTGTTAGTCGCCGCGCGCTTCGTGTCTTCCCGGCGCACTAGGCGCTGGGTTCCCGTTCTCGCGCGAGTCGCTCGACGCGTGCGGGCCTCGTCTTGCATGCATCGGTATGAGCCAGGTTGCGATCAGGGTCAGCGCCGCGCTGATTGCAACGCCCCAAAAGCTCAGATGCAGCGATCGATCGAACAGAGTTCGAACCGCCGGATTGCCGGCGAGCTCGGCCAGCCCGGTCGGATGGCTGAGCAGCTCATGCACGCCGATGCCGAGATCGCCGCTGCCATAATGCGTGATGCCGACGTTGAGAAGGGCGCCCAGCACCGTCGCGCCCAATGTGCTGCCGAGGCTGCGCGCGAAGATGACGGATGCGGTGGCGCTGCCGCGCCTCGACCACTCGACGCTCTCCTGCACCTGCGCGATGGTGGTGATGCTCATGATCCCCATTCCGAACCCCATGAAGAACGAGCCGATCCCGACCATGATCGGATCGCTCTCGGGGGAGAGGAACAGAAGGAAGGTGGCGCCGATCGGAAAGAGCGCGCTGCCGGTCCGGAGCGTGCGCCGGATCCCGAAAGCGCGATAGAGCCGGCTCGACAGCATGACCGACAGCGGCCAGCCGACCGTGAGCATGGTGATGGTGAAGCCGGCGACGATCGGCGAGCGGGCAAGCACGCCCTGAACATAGAGGGGAATGACCGTGGTCAGGCCCAGGAGCGCCATGCTCGCCAACAGGGTGGCGACATTGACAGTGAGGATGAGCCGCCGCGTCCAGAGCTCGATCGACACGATCGGTTCGGGCGTTTGTTTTTCGTGCAGCAGAAACCAGCCGCCGGTGAAGAGCAACAGGAGGCCCAGCGGCACCAGCATCGAGAGGCCGGCCTCGATCTCGGTCAGGATGATCAGGAGAGAGCCGGTCGCCACCGAGAAGAGCAGCGCCCCCAGATAGTCGATGCGCGCCTGTTTGTGCTCGACCCGCTCGGCCAGAAACACCGCGAAGCCGATGATCGCGGCGATGCCGATCGGGATGTTGATCCAGAAGATCCAAGCCCAGGAGACCGTGTCGACGATGATGCCGCCGGCGAGCGGGCCCAGCACGCCTGAGGTCGCCCAGACGGTCGACATGACGCCTTGCACCCGACCCCGCTCCTCGATCTTGTAGAGGTCGCCGATCACCGTCATCGTCACCGGCTGGATCGCGCCCGCACCCAGCCCCTGCAGGAACCGGAAGCCGATGAGTGCCGTCATCGACCAGGCGTAGCCGCACAGCAGCGAGGCGATCAGAAAGACGACGATGCCGGCGATCAAGGTCGGCTTGCGGCCGAAGATGTCGGCGAGCTTCCCGTAGATGACGGTCGTCGTCGATTGCGCGAGCAGAAAGGCGGAGAACACCCAGCTGTAATGGCCGAGGCCGCCGAGCTGGCCGACGATGCCGGGCATGGCGGTGGCGACGATGGTCGCCTCGATGGCGACCATGAAGGTGGCCACCATGATCGCGGCGATGACGAACGGGCGCTTCGAGGGATGGACGGCGTTGGACATCGAGCGTTCCCGTTCGGAAGGCGGAACACCGCCAGCCTGATGAGGCTGACCCGCGGAGGCCGCAGGGAATCCGCAGAGAAACGAAATCGAGCGGCGCGTCAAGCAAAGGCTCCGCGACCTCCGCGCCTCCTCCGCGAATTCAGCGGTAAATATTCAAGAAATCAGCGGCTGTTGTGGCCGAAGATGGCGAGCGCGTCGCGGATGTCGGCGACGGCGCGGTCGACGGCGGACTCGCCCTCGGCGATGACCTCGTCCGCCCGGTGGAACTCCAACAGACCGATATGGCCGACCCGGGGCGTGATCGTCACGTCCGGCGGCTCGCCCGCCAGGCGCGAGCGCGCCAGCCGGTCCTGCACGATATTGAGGGCCGAGACCATCACCCCGAACATGCTGGGCGCATCAGGATCCCGCCCGAACATGCGGGTGAGGAAATTGTCGGCACGCCATCCCGTATCGTCTGGCCGCGTCTCCTCGAGCTCGGCCAGGAGGTCGAAGCCGGCGACAGTCGGATAGGTGCGGCCGGGCCGCCTCAGCTTGCCGATGAGATCGGCATGCAGGTTGACGGCGATGGTCATCTGCGCGCCCATGGCGCGGCACACCGAGACCGGCACCGGGTTCACCAAGGCGCCGTCGATCAGCCAGCGGTCGCCCAGGCGCACCGGGGGAAAGACGCCGGGCATGCTGAAGGAGGCGCGCATCGCGTCCACCAGCGGGCCCTCGCGCAGCCACACCTCGTGCCCGGTCGAGAGGTCGGTGGCGATCGCGGCGAAGGGCTGCGGCAGATCGGCGATGTCGAGGCCGCCCAGATGGTCCTCCATCTCCTTCAAGAGGCGGGCGCCGCCAATCATGCCGCCGCCGCCCAGCTTGAAGTCGAGATAGGAGACCATGCGGAACTTGGTGAGGCTGCGCGCCCAGACTTCGAGCTGATCGATGCGGCCGGAGAGATGCGAGCCGCCGACCAAGGCGCCGATCGAGGTACCGCAGACGATGTCGGGCTTGATGCCGAGGCGCCCGAGGCCGCGCAGCACCCCAAGATGCGCCCAGCCGCGGGCGACCCCGCTGCCGAGGGCCAAGCCGATCAGCGGGCGCTGCATCGCCATCAGTCGGCGACCGGGCGCGCGGCTGGCACGGCGGCACCCGGCCCGGTCAAGGTGCGGCGGGTCAAGAGCGTGCCGGTGGCGGAAAGGGTGAGGGCGGCCAACATGAAAAGCGCGAGCGGCATCTGGTTGCGGTCCAGCATATGGCCAATCGCGAGCGTGCCCAAGGCGCCAATCGCCATCTGCAGGCAGCCGAGCAACCCCGAGGCCGCGCCGAAGGCGCGGGGATCGACGCTGACGGCGCCGATGATGGCGCCGGGTTGGCTCAAGCCGTTGCCCATGGTCACGCAGATCATCGGCAGGAACAGCGCCGCCGGGGAGAGAATGCCGATGGCGCCTAGGAGCGCCATCGCCAGCACGCCGGTGATCGCGACCAGGGCGCCCAAGACGATCATGCGCTCGACGCCGAGCCGAATCATGAGCCGGGCGGCAAGGAAACTGCCGAAGATATAGCCGGCGGACACGCCGAAATACCACAAGGCATAGACGCGGGGCGGCTCACGCATGACCTCGACGACGAGGTAGGGGGCGCCGGCGAGGAAGGCGTAGAAGGCGGTCGCGGAGAAGGCCACGCTGCAGCTATAGCCGAGAAAGGCTCGCTGCCGCATGAGCCGCCAATAGCCCATGATGGTGACCGCCAGCCCGGGGAGCGGGGCGCGCTCATGGTGGGTCTCCGGCAGCGCCCACCAGATCCCGGCCGCGAGCAGGAAGCCGACGCCGGCCAAGGCTGCGAAGATCGCCCGCCAGCCGAGCCAAGCATCGATCGCCGCACCGACGGCAGGGGCCAAGGCGGGGGCGACCGACATCGCCATGTTCATATAGGCGAGCACGGTTGCCGCTTGGCCGCGGCTCCAGGCATCGCGCACGATCGCCCGGCTCAAGACCAGGCCGGCGCAGCCGCCCAGCGCCTGCGCGATTCGGGCCACGATCAGCACCCCGATCGATTGGGCAAGAAGCGCTCCCAGCGCCGAGAGGGCGTAGAGCGCCACGCCCGCCAGCAGCAAAGGCCGGCGGCCGAAGCGGTCGGAGAGCGGGCCGTAGACGAGCTGGCCCAGGGACACGCCGATCAGATACAGCGTAAGCGTGAGCTGCACGGTCGCGAAGTCGGTAGCAAACACCTCAGCCAAGCGCGGCATGGACGGGATGAAGATATTGAGCGCCAGCGGCCCGAGGGCGCTGGCGACGATGAGCAGGATGACGGGTGGGCGCGGGGCCACGTCGGGCATGAGGAAAACATCCGGCGGCGAGGGCGGCTGCGATCTTAACACGAGCTCATGCGCGCGCTGATCGAGGCCGAACTCTATGTCGAGTTCCTGATCGTGCCGGCTTACGGCCGCGTGATCGCCGCCGGCGGGCGAGGGGACGCCCTCAGAACTTCTCCACCCACGGCCTCAAGTCGAGCTCGAAGGCCCAGGCGGTTTTCGGCTGGCGGTGGAGCTGCCAATAGGCCTCAGCGATGGCGTCGGGCTCGAGGAGCGCGTCCGGTCCCCGCTCAGCCGCCGCGGCACGATAGCGCTCGGAGGCGATCTGGCCGTCGATCACCACATGGGCCACATGAATGCCCTTGGGCCCGAGCTCGCGGGCCATGCTCTGGGCGAGCGCCCGCAAGCCGAACTTGTTCATGGCGAAGGGCGCGAAATTGGCGCTGCCGCGCACCGACGCGGTGGCGCCGGTGAAGAGGATGGTGCCGGCGCCGCGTCTGACCATGCGGCGCGCGGCTTGCTGGCCGACCAGCAGGCCGCCGAAGCAGCCGATGCGCCAGGCCCGCTCGACCTCGGCGGGATCGAGATCGAGGATCGAGCCGCGGGCAAAGGAGGAGGCGTTGAAGACGACGAGATCGGGCGAGCCCAGCTCGGTCTCCACCCGCTCGAACAATCTCTCGACGGCGGCGCGTTCGCCGGTATCGGCGCCATAGGCGCGGATGGTGGACTTGGGCTGGCTCGCGACGAGCTCCGCCAGCGTCGCCTCGTTGCGGGCGGCGACGGCGACTTGCATACCCTCGCGGGCGAAGCGCTTGGCCAAGGCCCAGCCGAGGCCGGGACCGACGCCGACGACGAGGGCGGTTTTCTTCTCGGGCATGGTTCGGATCATCCAAGGATGGTTTGAGGTTTGCGGGCGATCCTAGACCAAGTGGCCGAGCGGCAAGCACGAACAAAACATGTGGCGCTGCGAAAGCAATATTTGCTGGCAGCGTCTGGCTTGGGCTAGTCAGCGAAGACCCTCACCCGCCTCGCTTTCGCTCGGCACCCTCTCCCGCATTGCGGGAGAGGGGCGGGGTGAGGGTCCTTTACGATCGATCAAACAAGCAAAGAACCGTTCGACGAGGACACTCTGCTCAGCCCTTCTTCTCGATGTTCCACAGCACCAGGCGGACTGTCTCCAGCACGCCGGTGAGGTTGTTGCGGTAGGCGATGGGCGCGTAGAATTGGCCGATCGGGATGTAGGGCACGGTCTCGTAGAAGCGCGCCTGGAACCGGTCGACGATGTCCTTGCGCTGCGCGTCGGTCTGCGCCAACGGGTATTCGAGCCGGATCTTCTCCAGTGCTGCATCGCAGGGCCAGCCGAACCAGTTGGAGCCGTCGCAGGGCGTGGGCGCCGGCGTATTGGTCAAGGGCGTTCCCATGGCCAGGCCGCCGCCCCAGGTGTGAAATCCGGTCCAGGCCCGGGGATTGGCGTCGAGCGGATCCTTGAGCGCCCGGCGTGCGGTCTGGGTGCCCCAGTCCACGCTCTGCAGGTCGACGTTGATGCCGATCTCGCGCATCTTCTGCGCGGTCACGGTCGCCTGGGTGTGGGCGAGGTGGGTGTCGGCGGGATCGAGCACGACCACGCGCTCGCCCTTGTAGCCGGCCTCGGCCAGGAGCGCCTTCGCCTTGGCGATGTTGTCGGCCTTGCTGTTGGTCGCCCACGGACCGATGCCGGCCTTCGACTCGAGCGGCGTGCCGCAGACGAACACCGCCCAGCACGGCTTCTCGTATTCCGGATTGCCGATCATCGCGCCCAGATAGTCCTTCTGGTCGCCCACCATGTAGAGCAGTGCCTGGCGCACCTTCGGATTGTCGAAGGGCTTCTGCAGATGGTTGGGACGGAACACCGCTTGGGTCCCGATGCGGTCGATCACCTTGATGGTGATGTTGCCTTCCTTGCGCATCAGCGGCAGCAGATCCGGGGTGGGGATCTCGATCATGTCGACCTCGCCGCGGATCAAGGCTTGGGTCGCGGTGTTGGCGTCGGGAATGACCGGCCACTCCACCCGGTCGACCTTGGCGAGCTTGCCGCCGGCAAACCCGTCGGCCGGCTCCTTGCGCGGCACGTAGTCGGGATTCTTGCGGTAGACCACCTTGGCGCCCGGGACCCATTCGTTCTTGACCATGATGTAGGGGCCCGATCCGGTCGGGTCCTCGATCGGCTGGTCGGCGGGCAGCATCGCCTCCTTCTCGCGGGTGATGAACAGCGGATTCTCCGGCGTGCCCAAGGTATCGAGGACCGGGCCGAATGGCTGCGCCAGCCGGAGCTCGAAGCTCATGGTCCCGGTGGCGACGATCTCCTTGCCGAACTGCATCAGCGTCTTGCCCGTGGGGATGCGCGACGCCCAACGCTTCATCGTGGCGACCACGTCCTTGGCCTCGACCGGCGTGCCGTCGTGGAATTTGAGCCCGGGCCGGAGCGTGAACTTCCAGGTAAGACCGTCGGCGCTCTTCTCGTAGCTCTCCACCATCTGCGGCTGGTAGACGAGCTTGCCGTCGGGGGCGAACAGCACGTCATAGACCATGTAGCCATGGTTGGAGGTGATGTTGTTGGTGGTCCAAACCGTGTCGAGAACCTTAAGGTCGGCCTGGGGTACCAGGCGGAGCGTGGTCTCGGCGTGGGCGTAGGATCCGGCAAGAGTGAGGGCGAGCGGCAAGGCTGCCAGGCAAGCGGCCTTTTTGCAGCCGCCTTGGAATGGGTGCGACATGAGGCCTCCTTTCGCCCGAGTGGAGTCTCGAGCGCTCTTTCATGGAAGCAAATCCTAGCAGAACCCCAGGAGGGCAGGGGAGGGGGGTGATCCTCACCCCCCTCCCTAAACCCACCCCCAGGAGGGCAGGGGAGGGGGTGATCCTCACCCCCTCCCTAAACCCACCCCCAGGCGGCGGTAGACGAGGGCCGCAGCCGCTACGGCCGGATCGGCGCCAGGAAGACGAGCGCCGCCAGCGCGATGGCGGCCAGCACGAACAGGAATGCAAGGGTGTAGGCAAGCAGCGCCAGCGCCTCTCGCTTCTTGCCCTCCAGATACCAAAGCATCGGCCGTCCGAAGATCAACGTGCCGGTGAGCGCCGCGGAGAACACCCCGACCATCAAGATCGCGATCGGGACCAGAGGGCTCGGACCGCGCCGCGTCTGCCCGGTGTAGAACAACACTGTGGCGATGACGGCGACGGTGAGCGCCGTGCCGAGAGCGTTGAGGAGAGCCGTCCGCGGTATCTGCGGCATCCGCGCCTCCGTCACCTCCCGCCGTTGACGATGAAGTCCTGACCGGTCACCAGCCGGCTGTCGTCGGCGGCGAGCCACAGCACCATGCGGGCGATGTCGGGGGGATGGAGCTTCTCCTTGAGGCACTGCGCCTTCATGAGATCGGCCTCGGCCTCCGGCGTCAGCCACAGCTTCACCTGCCGATCGGTCATGATCCAGCCCGGCACCACGGTGTTGACCCGGATGCGGTCGGCTCCGAGGTCGCGGGCGAGCCCGCGGGTCTGGCCGATGACGCCGGACTTTGCCGTCATGTAGACGGTGAGCTCGGGCGTGAAGTTCATCCATGAGGACGAACCCATGTTGATGATCGAGCCGCCGCCCGCCTTGCGCATGCCCGGCGCCACCGCCTGGGCGGCGAAGAACTGGTGGCGGATGTTCACCTGGATGCGCTCGTCCCAGTATTCCGGGGTCACGTCCTCGATCCGGTGGCGGTCGTCGCGGGCGGCATTGTTGACGAGCGCGGTGATGGGGCCGTGCGCGGCGGCGGCCTTCTTGATCGCCTTGCGCAAGGCGGCGATGTCATGGAGATCGCAGGGGATGAAGAGCGGCTTCGGCTGGCGCTTGCTGGCGATTCCTGCCGCCAGCGCCCGAGATGCCTTCTTGTCCACGTCCACGAAGGCCACTTTCGAGCCTTGCTGGGCGAAATGCTCGACGATCGAGGCGCCGATGCCGGAACCGCCGCCGGAAACGAAGACGCTGCGGGACTCGAGGCTGGGATAACGGGCGAAGCTCATCGACGAATGCTCCTTTAGCGGTCCACCGGGCTCGGCTCGAAGCGCATGCGGCCGATGAGCCGCTCTCCGGGTCCGAGGATCATCGTGCCGGTGTCGGGCGTGCCGGCGGCGGCCAGCGCGAAGCCCCCCGCAGCGTGGCTGACCGGCTCGACGCAGAAAAAATCCTGGTCCTTAGGCGTGTAGATGACGAGGTGGCTGAGGGGCGGCTCGGCGGTGATCGCGAGCTTGGTCTTCCGCTCCGGCCAGGTGATGACGGCCTTGCCGTCCCAATCGCCGAAGCAATTGTCCAGCACCAGGGGCCCGAGCGCGCGCTGGCCGGCGAAGTCCCACGCCGCCGGCACCGCCACCCGCTCGGTCGGGATCAGCTCCGCATCGGAGAGCCAGACATGGCCGAGGCGCGCTTCCAGCCGCGTCGCCGGCGTCTTCGGGAAATACGGATGGACCCCGATCCCTGCCGGCATCGGTCGCGTGTCGATGTTTTCGAGGCCGATCTCGATCGCCAGGCCGGCGTCATCGAGGACGAATGTCTGGCGGGCGCGATAGCGGACCGGCCAGCCCTTGCCGTCATGCTCGTAGACCAGCGCGGCGGAGCCTGCCTTTGCGCTCACGACCTTCCAAGGCTTGAGCCAGGCATCGCCATGGATCGGGTGCGGGCCCCCGGACCAGTTGCCCGGCAAGGTGACCGTCTCCCGGCCGAAGCGAACGCGCCCGCCGGCAATGCGGCCGGAATAGGGGATGAGCGGAAAGCTCGCCAGCTGCCTGGGCTCGCGCTCCTTGAGCGCCGCCGCATTGCCCGGACGCATCAGCATGACCGGGCCCGCGTCGGTGTCCATGACGAAGCGCACGATCGAGGCACCCCGCTCAGGGGCGAGATCGACTCGGAGCTTGCCGGCGCTGAGGGAGAAGAGCGTTACGGGCGAGACGTCCATGGCCGAAACCATACCGTCCAAGCGGTCGGGCACGCAAAGGCCCCCACTCCACCCTCCCCCACGCTTATGCGCGGGGGAGGGAGTAGAAAGGCGCGCCTCCTACTCCCTCCCCCGCCGTCAGGCGGGGGAGGGCCGGGGCGGGGGCAATCGGCGTTCGCGAGTCTCGGCTACTCCAGCCACGCGTCCCAGAAGCGCTCGGCGCCGGAATAGGGTTTGAAGCCTTTCAGGTTGGATGCCATGGCGAGGTTGAAGCCCATGTCGCCGAGCTTCATCACGTAGACCTGCTGGGCCATGTGGCGCTGGATCTCCGTCCAGGCGGCCTTGCGGTCGGCCTGCTCGAGGGAGACGTTGAACTTGCCCCAGGCCTTGTCGAGCACCTCGTCCTTGGCGACGCGGCTGACATTGCCCTCGCCCCAGAACAGCTTCAGATAGCTGTAGGGACCGACGAAGGGCTGGATGGCGAAGCCGGAGACCGACAGGTTCCAGCCGTCGTTCTTGTTCAAGACCAGCGAGGCCATGGTCGGCCAGTCCATCACCTCGAAGCGCACATTGATGCCGACCGCCTTCAGCTGCTCGGAGATCACCTGCGCGCCCTTGAACATGTATTGGTAGTCTTTGTTGGTGGCGATGACCAAGGGCTCGCCCTTGTAGCCGGACTCGGCCAAGAGCGCCTTCGCCTTCTTCGCATCGGCCTGGTTGTAGAACTCCTTGCCGCCATCGTTGAAGTACGGATTGTTCGGATAGGTGAAGGCGTGGCTGAGCTTGAAGTTGCCGTCGCTGGCCGCCTGCATGATCTCGTCGATGTCGAGGGCGGCCTGGATCGCCTGGCGGAGCTTCAAATTGCTGGTGGGCGGATTGACGCCGTTCACCAGCACGGCCGGCTGCGAGGCGGTCTGTAGGTTGGCCACCACGATCTTGCTGTTGCCTTCGAGGCGCTTGGCCGCCGGCACCGGCACGTCCTCGATGAAATGCACTTGGCCCGCTTCGAGGGCCGCCACCCGGGCGCTCGCCTCGCGCACGATGCGGATGGTGACCGTGTCGAAATAGGCGGTCTTCTTGCCGCCGAGCCCGGTCGGGCCGGGGGCGGCGGCGTTCTGGGCGTAGCCGTCGAAGCGCTTCATCTTCACGTGGCTGTCGGCGACCCACTCGACCAGCTGAAACGGCCCGGTCGAGATGTTGTTGGTCTTGTTGACCTCTTTCGTCGCCTCCTCCTCGGGGATGATGGTGGGGGGCGAGGCGGGCGAGCCCATGCGGTCGATGAAGGAGGTGCTGAGCTCCTTCATCTTGAAGACGACGGTGTAGGGATCCGGCGTCTCGATCGCCGCCACCGGTGCCATCGTCGTCTTCTCCGGGCTCACCTTGGCGAAGCGCTCGAGCGAGGCCTTGACGTCGGCCGAAGTCATCTCCTTGCCAGTGTGGAACTTGACGCCGCGGCGGAGGGTAAACTTGTAGGTCATGCCGTCCGGCGCGATCTCCCAGCTCGCAGCCAGCGACGGGATGGGTGCCGCATTCTCATCGATGGTGACCAGCGTCTCGTACATCCCCAGCATCATGTTGCGGGCGGCGGCCGAGGCGGTGAAATGCGGGTCCATGGTGTTGGTGCCGGCGGGCTGCGCGGCGACGAAATCGCCGCCCTTCTTCTGCGCCAGGGCCGGTCCTCCCAAGAGCAGCGTTGCCCCACAGAGCGCGATGAGAGCGGTTCGCTGAGCGCGTGTCATCTTCGCCTCCTGGAAAAAACTTTCCCATACGCTAACGGCCTGGGCCGGGCTTTGCAAACCCGTGACCGATCACGACCTGTCGAGGGCTCGCGGGAAGGGCTTGCGCCGATCCCCGGGCGATGCCATGTGCTGGGGCGCTCCTCCTAACCCACCAGCCCCGCAGGGTATTTCGACATGATCTGGTCTGCTGTCCGTGCCGCCATCCGCTCGCCTGCCTTCGCCTCGCTCGGCGTGCTTCTAGCCTTGCTCGGCCTCCTCCCCATTCGGCCGGCCCTGGCCGATGGCGACACCGCCGCCGGCCGCAAGGCCTTCTCCCAATGCATCGCCTGCCACCGGGCCGAGGAAGGCAAGAACCTGATCGGACCCAGCCTCTTCGGCGTCTACGGGCGTCCGGCGGCGAGCGTCCAAGACTTCAGCTATTCCCCGGCGATGAAGAACTCGAAAATCACCTGGGACGATGCGAGCCTGGACAAGTATCTGGAAAATCCCATGGCCGTGGTCCGCGGCGGGCGGATGGCCTTCCCCGGCGTCAAGAACGCAACCCAGCGCGCCGATGTGATCGCCTATCTGAAGACGCTGAAAAAATAAGGAAGGTATTTCACCGCAGAGACGCGGAGAGCACGGAGGCTCGATTCTCAGCCGCGCTCCGCGCGGCGAAGATATTCGTCTCCGTGGTGAATTGTTTTCTTTCCTCACTTGAGCGCGCCGGAGGTGAGGCCGGCGATGAATTGGCGCGACAGCAGAATGTAGAGGAGCGTGATCGGCAGTGCTGCCAGCATGAGACCGGCGAATAGCACGCCCCAGTCGGTGTTGTACTCGCCCATGAACACGGTCAAGCCTTGGGGCAGCGTCTTCAGCCGGTCGCTCTGCACGAACACCAAGGGAAAGAAGAAGTCGTTCCAGATCGGCACGGCGTTGTGGATGGCGGCGATCACCATCGCCGGCCGCGCTAGCGGCAGCATGATCTGCAGCATGATGCGGGCCTCGCCGGCGCCGTCGATGCGGGCCGACTGCTCGAGCTCTCCCGGCAGCGCCTTGAGGAAGCCGGTCAAGATGAACACCGCCGAAGGCAGCCCCATCGCCGTATAGATGGCGACCAAGCCGAGCCGGGTGTCGATCAGACCCATGGCCTTGAGCTCGATGAACAACGGGATGATGGCGAGCTTGAGCGGCACCATCAGGCCGGCGAGGAAGAACATGAAGATGGCGCCGTTGCCGCGGAACTCGTAGCGCGCCAAGCCATAGGCGGCCATGGTGCCCAAGACCAGGATGAGAGCGATCGAGGCGCCGGTGGTCAGTACCGAGTTCACCAGATACTGCTGAAAATGCGTCTCGCCCAGCACGCGCGCGAGGTTGTCGAGATTGAGGCCGGTGGGTGGGGCGAATGGTGCGGCGTAGATCTCCGCGTTCGACTTGAAGGCGGAGAACACCATGATGAGAACGGGATAGAGCATGATGAGCGCGTTCACCCAGAGCACGAGCTGGATCAGCCCGTCGCGGATGCGCTCGCCGCCGGGCAGAGGGAGCGGATTCAAATCTCGATCTCGCGTCGCCGCAGCATGCGCACCCAAATCGAAGCGACCGCGGCGATGAACAGGAACATGAGCACGGCCAAGGCGCTGCCGCGGCCGAAATCCTGCAGGCCCGAGCTCACCGCGCCGAAGGCGGTGCGATAGAAGTAGAGGCCGAGCACGTCGGTCGCCCCGCCCGGCGAGCCGTCGAGCCCGGCCATGATGTAGGGGAGCTCGAACCAGTTGAAGGAGCCGATGAACAACAGCACGAAGGCGATGGTGGCGCTGGGGGCGACCAAGGGCCAGATCACGCGCCGCATCAGGGCCAGATCACCCGCACCGTCGAGGCGTGCCGCCTCCAGGACCTCGCGCGGAATGCGCTGCATGCCGGCCAGGAACACCAGTGCCGGGAATCCGACCCAGTGCCAGGTGTTGACCGCGATCAAGCTCGCCAACGCCGTTTGCGGTTGGCCCAGCCAGGGCTGCGCCCAGCCCGCGAGCCCGATCGCGATCAGCGCCTGATTGACCGCCCCGAAGATGGGATTCAAGAAGAGCTTCCACAGGAAGCCGACGATCACCGTGGAAAGCACCACCGGCAGGAACACCGCCACCTGATGGAACCGGTGGCCGGGCATGCCCTTCAAGAGGGCGAAGCCGATGAGGAAGGCGAGCCCGTTCTGCACCACCATGAGCGAGAGAAACACCACGACATTGTGGGTGAAGGCCCGGTAGGTCCAGGAGCTGAACGGCTCCTGGAGCAGCACCTGCTTGAAGTTGCCGAGCCCGGCGAAGCCGCCGCGCGCCAGCCCGTTCCAGCTATAGAGACTGTAGAGAAACGAGCTCGCCAGCGGATAGACCGCGAACACCAGCATGAACAGGACGGGCGGCCCGATGAGGAAGACGATCCAGAATACCCGATTGAGATCCGCGCCGAACGTCTTGCAGCGGCGGGCCGGCGCCGCTCGCTCGCCCCTCACCCTAACCCTCTCCCCAAGGGAGAGGGGACACGATGAATGGCGCTCCTACTCCCTCTCCCTTGGGGAGAGGGTCGGGGTGAGGGGCGGCCACGGGGTCGTCAAGCTCTGCGCCGCTCACTTCTTCTTGAACGGCTCGTAGTAGGTGGCGATGCCGGCGGTCAGCTCCTTGCCGACATCGGCGGGTGTGACCTGTCCGGCCATCATCTTCTGCACGGCACCCTGCAGCAAGGTCGATCCCGTCGGGTCCTGGTAGCGGAAATAGACGAGCGTGATGTAGGGCACCGAGGTCTGATTGAGCGAGGCGACCTTGGCCAACAGCGGATCCTGGATCGCCACACCCTTGATCGGCGAGATGTTGCCCAACAGCGCCGAGAAGCGGTCGCCGAAGCCCTTGGTGCCCATGAAACGGACGAGCTTCAAGGCATCCTCGCGGTTGCCGGTCTTGGCGTTGACGGCGTAGCCGCCGTCATAGAACAGCGACACCAGCCTGGGTGCGGTGGCGCTGGGGGCAGGCGGGGCCACGAAGTCTATTTTCAGATTGGGGTTCTGCCGCCGGAAATTGGCGATCTCGAAGGAGCCGCCGACGAGCATCGCCGCCCGGCCGCTCAAGAAAAGCTGCTGCGAGGTCGGATAGTCGATGCCGGTGAAGCCGGGCGGAAAATAGTCCTTGAGCTCGATCAGATGCTGAAGTGCGGCAGCGTAGCGCGGATCCTCGAAGGTGGCCTTGCCGGCGGCGATCTCAGATGGGAAGTCGGGCCCGAGGAAGCTCGCGGTCATGGTCTGGGTCAGGATCTCCGCCATGAAGGCGGTGGCGGTGCCGTTGGCGAGCGGGATCACGCCCTTGTCCTTGAGCGCCTTCGCCAGCTTGAGGAAGTCATCCCAGGTGGCGGCCTCTTTCAGGTTGGCCTTCTCCAAGACCTCGGTGTTGATGAGGATGCCGAGGGTCTGGGAGGCGAACGGAATCGCATAGACGCGCTGATCGGAGCGAAGCGAGCTCGAGCCCAAGGCGCTCGGCGTGAAGTTGGCGAGCTCGGGCGTGCTCGCCGGATCGAGCGCGGCCAGGTAGCCGGCCTTGGCGAACTGCTCGAGACCGCCATAGGCGCGGACATGGATCACGTCGGGGCCCTTGCCGGCGGCGAGCGCCGTCGACAGCACGGTCTGGTAGCTCTGCGGCTCGAACGCCTCGAAGCCGATGCGAACATCAGGGCTGGTCTTGTTGAAGTCCTGGAACAGCTGCTGGTACTGACCCTTGTCCTCCTGGCGCCA
This sequence comes from Pseudomonadota bacterium, assembly GCA_016195085.1. Classification (NCBI taxonomy): domain Bacteria; kingdom Pseudomonadati; phylum Pseudomonadota; species Pseudomonadota bacterium. The sequence continues at coordinate 114,791 of JACQAG010000071.1, forward strand.
GGTCCAGAAGCTGAGCTCGCCGGCGCTGGCCGCACTCGCGAGCAAGAGACCGGCGAGGGCACCGGCGCCGAGTTTTGTCAGCATTGATCCGCGCATGACGAGACCTCCCCTATCGAACATTGCTCACAACCTTGCCAGAGGCCTTGCCGGGCCGCAACGCCCGCCCCTCAGCTCTTCTCCATGTTCCAGTAGGCGAGCACGGCGCTCTTCAAGACGCCGGTCACTTCCTTGCGCCAGGCGAACAGCAGCTGAAACTGGCCCAGAAGCGTGTAGGGCTGCTGCTCGATCAAGCGCCGGTGATAGGTCTCCATCAACGCCTTGCGCTGGCCTTCGTCGGTCGCGCGGATTACCTGGTCGCGGAGCTTGGTCGCGGTCTCATCGCAGGGCCAGCCGACCCAGTTCTTGCGGTCGCAGCTCATATTGGCCGCCGTGTTGGTGACCGGGTGGAAGTAGCTGGTGCCGCTGGCGCGGCTGGCGAACATGTTCCAGCCGCCCTTATCGGGCGGGTCCATTTTGGCGATGCGGCCCACCACCGTGCCCCAGTCGCTCAGCTGCATATCGACATTGACGCCGATCTCGCGGAGCTGGGCCACGGCCACCTGCGCCAGATCGCCGATCGGCTTGATCTCGGCGGTGGTGGTCAAGACCAGCTTTTCACCCTTGTAGCCGGCATCGGCCATGAGCTGCTTCGCCTTGACGCGGTCGAGCTTGCGGATCTCTTCCGCGCCGGCTTCGGTGCCGAAGGGCGTATCGCAGATATACATGGCGTAGCACACCTTCCACCAGCGCTCATCCCCGCTGGCGGCGCGCTGGAAATCGCGCTGGTCGAAGAGATAGGCCAAGGCCAGCCGCGCCCGATAGTCGTTGAAGGGCGGGAAGAGCGTGTTGGTCCTGAGGAAGCCGATATTGCCGAAAGGCGTCAGGGGTGCGACCACCACGTCCTTGCTCTTCTCGATGATCGGCACTTGATCATTGGGTGGCGAATCCCAGAAATCGACCTCGCCGCGGGTCAAGGCCGCGGCGGCCGTGCCGGTATCGGGGATGATATTCCACTCCACCCGGTCGACCTTGACCACCTTGCCGCCGGCCATCCCGTTCGGCGGCTCGTTGCGGGGCACATAGTCCTTGTTCTTGTCGAAGACGAGCTTGACGCCCGGCTGCCACTCCGCCCGGTTGAACTTGAACGGCCCCGAGCCGATGGTCTCGGTGATCGCCGTGAAGGCGTCGGTCGCCGCCTCCTTCTCCCGGTAGATCGTCGGGATCTGCGGACCGTCGGAGCCGAGCGTGAATTCGACGAAGCCATAGGGCTGTTTCAAGATGACGGTGAAGCTGTCCTCGTCCACGGCCTCCATCGCCGCGGTGAACTCCATCAGCTTCTGGCCCATGGCATCGCGGCTGGCCCAGCGCTTGATCGAGGGCACCACGTCCTTGGACGTGACCTTGGTGCCGTCATGCCATTTGAGGCCGGGCCGGAGCTTGAAGGTGTATTTGAGCCCGTCGGCCGACACGGTGTAGTCGCCCACCATCATCGGCTTCGCCTGCAGCTTCTCGTCCCAGGCGAAGAGCTGGTCGTAGACCATGAGCCCATAGATCTTGGTGATCTGGATCGAGCCCGTGTGGTTGTCGAGGACCTTGAGGTCGGCATGGGGTACGGCGCGCAGCACCTTTTGCTGAGCCAAGGCCGGCAAGCCGACAGTGGCGCCGGCGATGGCAACGATGGTGCCGAGGAGTCGCAGGTTCGAGAGAGTTCGCATGGTCCGGCTCCTTCGTGCGCGACGGTAGAAATGCGAGTGTGACGAACCCTGGTCCGGTCGGCAATCGGATCCGAGCGGCGCCTTAGATCCCAAGGCGGTCGCGGATGCGCCCGTAGAGGACGCGCAACCCGACGCCGATGCGCCACAATCCATGGAAGGGAATCTCCTTCAGCGTGGTGATCGGCATGTCGATGTCTACGCTCCGGCCGCCTTCGACGCGGCGCGCAATCTCCTGACCCATGACCGTCGCCATGGCGACGCCGCGCCCGTTATAGCCGAGGCAGGCGATGACGCCGTCCGCCGGCTCGTGGATGTGCGGGTAGTGCGACGGGGTGATGGCGAGCTGGCCGCTCCAGCCATGGCTCCAGCCGATGCCGTCGAGTGCGGGAAACAGCCGGTGCGCATAGCGCCTGAGATAGTCAAGCTCGCCCGGCGCCTCGATCTCGCGGAGCGGGCTGCGGCCGCCCATCAGCAGCCGGTTCGACGAGTCCAGCCGATAGTAGGTGGTGATGCCGGCAACCTCGTAGAGCGAGGCGCGTCCCGGCATGATCCCACGCGCCAGGTCGTCGGAGAGGCTCTCGCTGGCGACGATGCCGCTATAGACCGGCACCACGCTGCGGCTGAGCCCCGGCCAGAGACCGTCGGTGTAGGCATTGGTCGCCAGCACGACACGCTCGGCCCTGACGTTGCCGGTCGGCGTCTGGATCCGCCACACACTTCCTTCCCGTGAAAGGATGTGTGCCGGCGTGCCGCCATAGATGCGCGCGCCGGCGCGGAGTGCCGCATCGGCGAGGCCGCGCGCATATCCCAGGGGATTCACATGGCCGCCGCGGCGATCCAGCATCGCTGCGAGATAGCGCCCGGTGCCGGTCGCCGCCCGAAGCGTCTCTCCCTCCAGGAGCTCGACCGGCATGCCGCGCCGTTGGCCTTGCTCGAAGCTCACCCGGATCTCTGCGGCGTGGCGCTTATCGAAGGCGGCTCGGAGCGTGCCGGCTTGCCGCGCCTCGCAGGCGATCTGGTGGCGCCGGATCAGGTCGAAAACCACGGTGGGGGCGTTCCACGACAAGGCGACCATGCGCGACCCGAGGTCCGGGCCGAAATCCCGCTCGATCCGATCCGGGTCGTGCTTGAGGCCGGGATTGACCTGGCCGCCATTGCGCCCGGAAGCGCCCCAGCCCGGCTCGCGCGCCTCCAGCACGATGGCATCCACACCTTTCTCGGCGAGGTGGAGGGCCGCTGACAATCCGGTGAAGCCGCCGCCGATGATGGCGCAGGCGACGCGCCGGTCGCCGTCCAAGGCGGGGGTGGCGACCGGCGGCCGTGCGGTCTCGGCATAGAGGCTGGGCGGCAGCCTCGCTGGTTGCGGATAGATCAAGCTCGCCTCGGGCGCGGAACGCACGGGTTCTCAATCGAACAGTGCGTCAGCGCCCTCGGCCAGGCAACAGGTTACGCCGCCGCTAGTTCTTCGAGATGTTCCGGCTTGGGCGGATCTTCTCCAGCGCCTCGCCGGTCTGCCGGCGGGTGACGACGGTGCTCCAATCCATGACCTGCAGATCGGCGTTGAACCCGACTTCCTTCAGCCAAAGGCCCGACCGAGCGCGACGTCTTTCGCGGAGTGTGCCTGTGATGAGCATCACAGCGGTAATCCGGCGAGATCTCTAAAATTCTATCTAATTAATGGAGACCGCTATGCCTGCCAGCAGGACGCTGTCGAAGACGCATCGCTCCGCCAGCCTCCCCGCCGTCCTCATCGTTCAATATTTCGTCCTCGGCCTCGCCCTGGCTTTCGCTCTGGCGGTCCTCACCCGCCCGGCGCAGGCTGAGGACGGATCGCTGCCCCCGGTGATCCCCGCTTATGGAATGAGCGCCGATCCGACCGGTTCGGTTGCCACCTATCAAGCGGGCGAGCGTCCGGTCGCCACCGGCACCAATGCCTTCTTTCAGCCCTTGGGCAGCAATGGGCGGAGCTGCTTCACCTGCCACCGGCCGGAGACCGGCTGGACCGTGAGCGCCGCGGCCGCACGCGCGCGCTTCGATCAGAGCCAGGGGCTGGAGCCGCTCTTCCGCGCCCATGATGGCGCCACCTGCTCCAGCGCCGACGTGTCGAGCCTGGAGGCGCGGCGGCGGGCCTTCGCTCTCTTGACCAGCCAGGGATTGATCCGGGTCGGCATGACGATGCCGAGCCCGGCCGAATTCACCGTCGCCGGCGTGGTCGATCCTTACAACTGCACCAGCAACCCCGCGACCGGCCTCGTGAGCCCGAGTGCCGGCACGGTTTCGGTCTACCGGCGGCCCTTGCCGGCGACCAATCTCGGCTTCCTCAGCACCATCATGTGGGACGGGCGGGAACCGAGCCTCACGAGCCAGGCAACCGATGCCACGATCGGCCACGCCGAGGCCGCGAGCGCGCCCACCCAATCTCAGCTGCAGCAGATCGTCGGCTTCGAGATCGGGCTCTACACCGCGCAGATCGTCGATGGCCGTGCCGGCATCCTCAATTCTGCCGGCAGCAATGGCGGTCCGGTCGGCCTCGCCTTCCAGCCCTTCTTCATCGGCATCAACGATCCCGCCGGCAACAATCCGCGTGGGACGCCGTTCAACCCTCTCGTCTTCAATCTGTTCGAGCCCTGGGGCGCCAATCCCGGCCTGGACCCCGGTGCCGCGCAGCGCCAATCGATTGCGCGCGGGGAGGCGATCTTCAACACCAGGCCCATCCGCATCACCGGCGTCGGCGGCCTCAACGACCTCGAGGCTCAGCCGGTCATTCGCGGCACCTGCAGTACCTGCCATGATGCCCCGAATGCCGGCAGCCATTCGGTCGACACGACGCTCGATATCGGCATCGCCGGAAGAGCCCCACCCGGGCTCGACGTGGCGGCCTTGCCTCGATTCACTCTCGCTTGCCACGAAGGCGCGCTCGCCGGCGCCAGCCTGGAGACGAGCGATCCCGGCCGCGCCCTCGTCACCGGCAAATGCGCCGATATCGGCAAGTTCAAGGTGCCGGGGCTGCGCGGCCTTGCCGCCAGGGCACCCTATTTCCACAACGGCGCCGCCGCCAGCCTGGCCGATGTCGTCGGCTTCTACGAGCGACGCTTCCGCATCGCCCTCCGGCCGCAAGAGCGCGCCGACCTCGTCAACTTCCTGCTGGCGCTCTAAGAGTGCCCCCACCCCGACCCTCCCCCGCCTGACGGCGAGGGAGGGAGTAAGACGCGCCCTTCGCTGATACTCCCTCCCCCGCGCGCAAGCGTGGGGGAGGGTCGGGGTGGGGGCATTCGACTGCGTGGAACGGAGGACTACGAGATCGGCTCGACATAGCCGGCGGCGAAGCTCTCGGGCGAGCCGAAGCCGCCGGTCAGCATCAGGTTGAAGGCGATGCTGACCCGGGGGAGCTGGGCGCGGTTCTCCTCCGTGTAGTGCTCGAGCCAGGACGGAAACAGCACCATCTGCCCCTCGACGGCCGGCAGCCGGGCCGCCGTCGAGTTCATCGGCGTCACTTCGATGAGCGACGGCACCAGCACCTGCTGCTGCTTGCGCGGGTCGAGGAACACCAGCCCGCCGCCGCCCTCGGGCACCGTGAGGTAGTAGACACCCGAGAGAAAGTTGTTCGAATGCGCATGGGCGGGATGCGCGAAGCCGGGCGTGTTGATATTGGCCCACATGCCGGTGAACGCCAAGGGCGAGGGGCGATAGCGGAGCGCTTCGAACCGATCCGCGGCCGCCCGCAAGGCGAAGGCGGCAAAATCGGCGAAGACCGGATCGCGATGCAGATCGGAGCCGCTCTGCCATTGCCCCGGCTTGGTCGTGCCGCCGGTCCTTTGCAGCTGGGCGATCCGCGCCCGGGCCGGCGGGTGGAAGCCTGCGGCATGCTCGTAGCCGACCAGGGAGACCAAGGTCGGGAAGAACGACACGATCTGATGCGTCATCGCCATTGCGGGCGGCCCTTTGGTTCGGTCCTATGGTACCGGCCAACGAGCCTTATCGCACGACGCAGTGCTGCCGGTATGTCCGCCGGGTCTCCGGTGAACCGGCGCCGATGCAGATCGCGCGTTTCTTCGATCGCCATCTCGGGAAATGGCAAAGCCGTCGACGGCCCGGCTGTCGCCGGTCCGATCGGGCTTGCCTTCCCGGGGGCCCGCCAGTAAACCCTTGCTCCCGACGGAGAGGTGCCAGAGTGGTCGATCGGGGCGGTCTCGAAAACCGTTGTACCCTTTGCGGGGTACCGTGGGTTCGAATCCCACCCTCTCCGCCAACCTTCACTCTGCGGAGCTTCGGCTGGCTTGCCAGCCGGAAGCGGCCTGCCTGCTACAGCCTTGGCGAAGGCAGGCTAACGGCGAAGAAGTACGTTCGTCGACCGCCTCACGCGCGCCGGCGCGCCTGCCAGGCGGCGGCGCCGAACTCGCGCATGTTGAGCGGGCCCGGGGCCGAGTCGCCCGAGGTGCCGAGCAGCACCTCGCCAGCCATGGCCGCACCCTCGATCATGCCCGAGAAGGCATAGGAGAGGTTGCTGCCCTCATAGGGATGCAGGCTGGTGAAGGCGACCCGGTTTCCCTCGATCGTGCCGGCGAGCGCTCCCGTGAGGCCGAGGGTCCGATGCGTGCCGGCGAGCCGCAGTCCGCTTTGCGTGAGCTCGAGGCGATGGATGCTGCGCGCGGCGGCAAACGCGATCTCGACCTCCCAATTCCCCGACACATCGCCAGCCGGTGCGGTCGGCGCCGCGGCTGCGACCGGCGGTGCCGCCGCCAGGGCAGCGGCGATGGCGCGGCCGACGATCGCGGCCTCGCCGGGAGCGAGATTGAACGGCAGGATGAAGACCGATCCCTCGGTGGCGCCGCGATCGTCCAGCATGATGCGCGGCTCACCCGCCAGCAGCGTCTCGCGCAATTCGAGGCCACCGAGACCGATGCGGCAGCGGTCCCAAGCGATCCGGAGGCGCGGCACCTCTTCATGCGCCTTGGATGAGCCGAGCGTCTCGACGCTGACGCCGGCGACCGCGGTCACCAAAGCCGCGATCTGGTCGAGGTCGTCCTGCCAGCGCTTCCGCTCCGCCCCATGGTCGCGCGCCTCGGCCCAGAACTCGATCGCGGCCACCAGCCCCACGATCTCTTCCTTGCTCACCTTCATCGGCCGACCGATGGCGTGGTGCGGGGCGGCATTGAGACGGGCTGCCTCGATCCAGGATCGCTCTCCCAAGAGCAGGCCGGTCGATTGCGGCCCGCGCAGATATTTGCCGCCGCTATAGGCGACCATGGTGGCGCCGCGCACGAGATAGGGGTTCGGCCGCTGGAGATGCTCGGAGGCGGCATCGAGGAGGATGGGAATTCCCTTGGGCGCGGCGAGCGCTGCGCACTCTTCGAGACCGATCGGCAGCGCACCGTCCTTGGTGCCGATGGTGGCGATGAGCACGGCATCGCTAGCCAAGGCCACCTGCATCTGGGCGCGGTCGGCGACCTCGAGGATCTCGGCGCCGGTGGCGCGGATGGCATGGTCGTAGGTGAAGCGCGCACCCTTGGGCATCACCACCCGGTGCGGCATTCCCTCGGTCCTGGGCAAGCGCAGCATGCGTTCGGGATCGCCTTTGGTGATCGCACCCGCGGCGGCTGCCGTCAGCGATGCCGCCCCGCCGCTGGTGACCAGCGCCGCCTCCGCACCCGTGAGGAGCGCGATGCGCCGTCCGGCGGCGACCATCAGTTCCGTCAGGTTGACGAACGATCCCGCGGCATGAGTGATCGCATCGACGACTGCCGGCAGCATCAGGCTGCCGCCGTGGACCGTGCGCGAGCCGCAGCAATTGATGAACGGTCGTACTCCCAGCCGGGTGTAGGGGTCGCCCGATCGCTCGGCCGTGCTGCCGGTGGCGTCGTTTCCTCCGCTCAAGGTGCCGCGCTCCTGTCGTTCGAGCATTTCCCCGAAGAAATCTACGGCGTCCGCCGGCGCAAAGCCCCCCTATTTCGAGGGGCAGACTCGCTAGATCCGGCGCGATGCTCTGGATCGTGACTCGTCGTTTGAGTAGCTTCCTACCCAAAGAGGCGAGCCGGCCCGGGTGGAAGGGCTTGGCCGGTGGGGGGGCGATCGTCCGATGGCCCGTGTCAAGGAACAGCGACGCTATATCGGGTTCGACGCGCCGGTCGTGGTGGTGACCGACCCGCTCGAAACCGATATCGGCGATCGGCGCTTGCGCGTGCTGCTGCGGCAATGGGCCAAAGCCGTCCACAGCGGGGTCATGCCCGAGATGAAGGTCGTCGCCGGACCGGCGCTGGCGGGCTTGCGCGACTATCTCTTGGTTCTCGAAGTCATCGATGGCGGTCACGATTTTCGCTACCTGTTTCATGGTCCGGCGGTCGCCTTCGCGCTGGCGATGGACATGACCGATCGCAAGGCGAGCGAGCTGCCCGGTCCATTGGCCAACCTCCTCATCGACCTCTGGGGAGCGACGGTCCGCGACCAAGTTCCCATCTTTGCGAGCTATGCGGCGTTTGCCACCGACGACGCCGATCGCTGGGAACGCCTGTCGGTTCCGGTCCGGCAGAAGAGCGCCAATGAGGTGGATGCGCTGCTGGTCGGTGTCATTCCGATTGCCTGACCGGGCCCCGGGCCGAGCCGCACCTTCGCTACTGGCGGCCCAGCACTTTGCTGACCGCGGCGACCAGCTCGCTCGGCCTGAACGGCTTTTCGAGGGTGAGGGTGGCACCTGACACCTTCGCCAGCTTGAGGAAGTTCATGAGCTTGGCGCCGGTGTTTCCGGACATGGCGATGATCGGCACCGAGGGATCGAAGGCGCGCATGGCGCGGATCGTCTCGATGCCCTCGCGATTGGGCATGATGAGGTCGGTGACGACGACGTCCGGGCGCGCCTGCTTGAATTGCTCGAGCCCGAGCTGGCCGTCCGCCGAGGTGCGGATGACATGACCTTCACGGCTCAACACCTGCGCGAACAGCCGGCGCGCTGCCGCATCATCGTCAATCACCAGGACCGAAGCCATGTCAGGTGCGTCTCTCGAGACTACAAGGACTCTGTCGTCATTCTACACGCGCCAGGACCGAGAGCGCCGATGCCACGCTCAATCCGGCGAACGCCGGGAACGCATCGGCGCCCATCATACGCCCTGGCGGGGTTGACGCTAGCTGGCCGCTTTCCATGCGCGCCAAGGCGCATGTTGATGGCAGCCCATATTCCGCAACGGGAAAATAATGTTTATTTGCACTTTGAGGTAATAGTTAAAATCATTCGATCTTGCCGTAATTTTGACTGTTGCTGCCTAACGCAGGGACAGGATTTGTCTGGTTAATTGTTAAGCTTTCATGGGCATCGATGATCGCCGGGGGTGCGGGCGGTCCGATCGAAGGCACCCCCCCCCCCAAAGCGGCGGCGAAGCGGTCCGGGAACGGCTTTGCGGCCAAGAAAACCCGGGCCTAAATGCCCGGGCCTAAAGGATTGACCCGGGGTCGCCGGTGGCTATTATCCCGGCTCCGCGCGCGGGGGCCCCCTCCGGGTTGGTGAGGGGCGCCCGCGGCGCTTTCATTTATGAAGACGGCATCCCATGTACGCAGTCATCAAGACCGGCGGCAAGCAATACAAGGTCGCCCAGGGCGACGTGATCGAGGTCGAGCGGCTCGCCGGCGACAAGGGCGCCACGGTCGAGCTGACCGAGGTCTTGGCGGTGGGCGAGGGCGAGAGTGCCACCATCGGTCGGCCGACCGTCGCCGGCGCCAAGGTCACCGCCGAAGTGGTCGACCAGGCGCGCGGCCCGAAGATTCTCGTGTTCAAGAAGCGGCGCCGGCAGAACTACCGCCGTCGCGCCGGCCACCGCCAGGATCTGACGGTGCTGCGCATCACCGCCATCGCCGCGGGCTGAGCGGCGAGGCGAAGGAGTTTAGGTCATGGCACACAAGAAAGCGGGCGGCAGCTCGCGCAACGGTCGGGACTCGGGCGGACGCCGCCTCGGGGTCAAGCGCTATGGCGGCGAGGTCGTGCCCGCCGGCAACATCCTCGTGCGTCAGCGCGGCACCACCTATCATCCCGGACGCAATGTCGGCATGGGCCGCGACCACACGCTCTTTGCCAAGATCGACGGCATCGTCACCTTCGAGCAGAAGGCGAAAGGCCGCACCTTCATTTCCGTATTGCCGCCCTCGAAGGAGCAGGCTGCCGACTGACCCCGGTCGGAGCTCAGGCGTTTTCCAGGGGGAATGGCCCAGGCCATTCCCCCTCTTAGTTTCCGCCATCCCTTTTCTTCCCAAGAGCCGATCGGCGCCATGAAGTTCCTGGACGAGGCCAAGGTCTTCTTGAAGAGCGGCAATGGCGGCGCCGGCTGCGTCGGCTTTCGCCGGGAGAAGTTCATCGAGTTCGGCGGGCCGGATGGCGGCGATGGCGGCCGCGGCGGCGATGTCGTCGTCGAATGCGCCGACAGCCTCAACACCCTGATCGACTTCCGCTACCGGCAGCACTTCAAGGCCGAGCAAGGCCACCAGGGCTCGGGCCAGAACAAGACCGGCGGCGCCGGTGCCGATGTCGTGCTCAAAGTGCCGGTCGGGACCCAGATCCTGGACGAGGACAAAGCGACGCTGCTCGCCGACATGATCAAGCCCGGCCAGCGCCTGGTGCTGCTGAAGGGCGGGGATGGCGGCTTCGGCAATACCCACTTCAAGTCCTCGACCAACCGCGCCCCCAGGCGCGCCCTTCCCGGTTGGCCCGGCGAAGAGCGCTGGATCTGGCTGCGCCTGAAGCTCATCGCCGACGCCGGCCTCGTCGGCCTGCCCAATGCCGGCAAGTCGACCTTTCTCTCGCGCGTGTCCAGGGCCAAGCCGAAAATCGCCGACTATCCCTTCACCACCATGAATCCGCAGCTGGGCGTGGTGCGCTTCGGCGGCGCCAAAGAGGCGCGGGAATTCGTGCTGGCCGATCTTCCCGGCCTGATCGAGGGCGCCCATGAAGGGGCGGGCCTCGGCCATCGCTTCCTCGGCCATGTCGAGCGCTGCGCCGTGGTGCTGCATCTCGTCGACGGCACCTTGGAGGATCCGGCCGCCGCCTATCGCACCATCCGCGCCGAGCTCAGGCATTACGGCCACGGGTTGGCGGAGAAGCCGGAGATCGTCGCCTTGACCAAGCGCGATGCTCTCGACGCGACGACCGTGAAGCAACGCCTGGCGAAGCTGAAGCGCGCCGCGAAGAGCACGCCCCTTGCCCTCTCCGCGGTTTCCGGCGAAGGCCTCGATGCGGCGCTGGAAGCCTTGTGGCAGGCGATCGAAGCCCGCCGCCGGCACGAGGCGGAGAAGGCGGCGGCGGCGCGGGCGGAGGCAGCCGCCGAGCCATGACCTCGCCCCTTGCCCGGGCCCGCCGGCTCGTCGTCAAGATCGGCTCGGCCTTGCTGGTCGAGCAATCCACCGGCGCCATCCACCGGACGTGGCTCGAAGGGCTGGCCGCGGACGTGGCGCGGCTGAAGGCGCGCGGCGTCGAGGTGGCGCTGGTGTCCTCGGGCGCCATTGCCGTCGGCCGGCGCCATTTGAAGCTGCCGCCGGGGCCGCTGGCGCTCGAGACCAAGCAGGCCGCTGCCGCCACCGGCCAGATCCGCCTCGCCCATGCCTACCAGGAGATGCTGGCGCGCCATGGCATCACCGTCGCCCAGGTGCTCTTGACCCTGGAGGACACCGAGTCGAGGCGCCGGCATCTGAATGCGCGGGCCACCATCAATGCGCTCCTGGATTTCGGCGCGGTGCCGGTCATCAACGAGAACGACACGGTCGCCACCTCGGAGATCCGCTTCGGCGACAATGACCGCCTGGCGGCGCGCGTGGCACAGATGATCAGCGCCGATACGCTGGTGCTGCTCTCCGACATCGACGGCCTCTACAGCGCCGATCCGCGCAAGGACAAGGCTGCCCGGCATATCGCCGTAGTCGAGCAGATCACCCCGGAGATCGAGGCCATGGCCGGCGAGGCGCCGGCCGGCTACAGCTCCGGCGGCATGGTGACCAAGCTCGCCGCCGCCAAGGTCGCCCACGCCGCCGGCTGCCGAATGGCGATCGCCGAGGGCAGCCGCCTCAATCCTCTCCATGCCCTCGAGGATGGCGCGCGCTGCACCTGGTTCCTGCCCACGGCGGAGCCGCGCACGGCGCGCAAGCGCTGGATCGCCGGCTCGCTCAATCCCGTGGGCGCGATCGCCATCGATTCCGGTGCCGCCCGCGCGCTCGCCCGTGGCAAGAGCCTGCTGCCGGCCGGCATCACCGCCATCATCGGCAGCTTCGAGCGCGGCGATCTGATCGAGGTGAGAGACGGGGACGGGCAGAAGCTCGGGCGCGGCCTCTCGGCCTATTCGGCCGTCGATGCCAGGCGCATCCTCGGCCATAAGAGCCATGAAATCGAAGCCATTCTGGGCTATCGTGGGCGCGCCGAGATGATCCACCGCGACGATCTGGTGCTCGATCGATGACCGCGAGCCTATTGAGCAAGCGCGCCGAAGGCGATGCGTTGCGCCTGAGCCTGGAGGCCATCGGCCGGGACGCACGAGCCGCCGCCCGTCAGCTCGCCCAGGCGACGACGGATCAGAAGAACCTGGCACTCCATGCCGCCGCGGCCGAGATCCGCCGACGGGCGGCGGAGATTCTGGCCGCCAACGCCCGCGATGTCGCCGAGGCCCGCAACGCCGCGGCCACAGCGGCCTTCATTGACCGGCTCGCTCTCGATGCCACGCGCGCGGAAGCGATGGCCGCCGGCCTCGAGGACATCGCCGGGCTCGCCGATCCGGTCGGCCGCGTTCTCAAGGAGTGGACCCAGCCCAACGGCCTCCGCTTCCAACGGGTGAGCGTGCCCTTGGGCGTCATCGCCATCATCTACGAGTCCAGGCCCAACGTGACCGCCGACGCGGGCGCGCTGGCACTTAAATCCGGCAATGCCGCGATCCTCCGCGGTGGTTCTGAGAGCTTCCATTCGACCGCCGCCATCGCCGCCTGCCTCACCGCGGGGCTGGTTGCCGCCGACCTGCCCGACAGTGCCATCCAGCGCGTACCGACGAAGGATCGCGACGCGGTCGGGCACCTCCTCAAGATGAGCGAATGGGTCGACATCATCGTGCCCCGCGGCGGCAAGTCCCTCATCGCCCGCGTGCAGGAGGAGAGTCGGATCCCGGTGATCGCCCATCTCGACGGTCTCTGCCACACCTATGTCGATCGCTCGGCCGACATGGAGAAGGCACGGCGGATCGTGCTCAACGCCAAGATGCGCCGCACCGGCGTTTGCGGCGCGACCGAGACGCTGCTGATCGACCGCGCGGCCTTGGCCAGCCATTTGCCGGCGATCCTCGATGATCTCATCGCCGCCGGCTGCGAGGTGCGCGGCGACGCTGCGGTGCAGGGGATCGATGCCCGGGTCAAGCCCGCCTCGGAGGCGGATTGGGCGACCGAATATCTCGATGCGATCATCGCGGTCGCCGCGGTCGACGGCGTCGAGGGGGCGATCGCCCATATCGAGCGCTGGGGCTCGGACCACACCGATGCCATCCTCGCCGAGGACGAGAGCACGGCCGAGCGCTTCCTCGCGGCAGTCGACAGCGCGATCGTGCTCTGGAACGCCTCCACGCAATTCGCCGATGGCGGCGAGTTCGGCTTCGGCGCCGAGATCGGCATTTCCACCGGCCGGCTGCACGCCCGCGGGCCCGTGGGTCTGGAGCAGCTCACCAGCTACAAATACCTCGTGCGCGGCACGGGGCAGATCCGGCCCTGAACCAGGCTCGGACGCCGTCGCGGCGGCGACGCCGGAAGCGGCCGCTCATCGGCCTCCTCGGCGGCTCGTTCAATCCCGCCCATGACGGCCATCGCCATATCAGCCTCTTGGCGATCCACCTCCTGGGGCTGGACCAGGTCTGGTGGCTCGTATCTCCGCAGAACCCGCTGAAGCCCAGCCGGGGCATGGCGCCCTTTGCCCAGCGCCTGGCGATGGCGGCCAAGGTCGCCCACCATCCCCGCATCAAAGCTTCGGACTTCGAGGCCAGGCTCGGCTCGATCTACACCGCCGACACGCTCTTCCAGCTGAAGCGCCGCTACCCGCGCCGGAGTTTCGTGTGGATCATGGGTGCCGACAATCTCCTGCAAATCCCCCGGTGGCGGCGTTGGACGCGAATCTTTAACACCATGCCGGTTGCGATCTTCGCCCGCGCTCCCTATTCTAACAGGGCGTTGGCCGGTCTTGCGGCACGTCGCTTCTGGCGCTCCCGGGTGGACGCCCGGCACGCTCGGAGGCTCACGGCGCGACCCCTGCCGGCTTGGGTGTTTCTGCACACCAGCCTCAGCCCGGAATCGGCGACCGCAATTCGCCGGGCCCGGTCGCAGGCAGGGATGCGGACCGTGCGTCAACCAGGATCGGGAGCGAGAGGCTTGACAGCTTGATAGTCGGATCGCCCCCGGTCGGACAACGGAGGAGACCGACATAGCTCGACGCAAGAATCCTCGCGCCACTGCCGAGAGGCTCTTGGCATTGGTGGAGGGTGTACTCGATGACGGTCAGGCGATCGACTCGAGCGTCATCGATCTCAATGGCAAGACCAGCATCGCCGATTTCATGGTCGTGGCCTCCGGGCGCAATCCGCGCCATTTGAACGCCATGGCCGACCATCTGATCGCCGCCCTCAAGAAGACCGGCCTGCCCAAGGTCAGAGTGGAGGGACAAAGCGTCGGCGACTGGGTGTTGATCGACGCGGGCGATATCATCATCCATCTCTTCCGCCCGGATATCCGTCGGCTCTACGGGCTGGAGAAGATGTGGGCCCTGGAAATCCCGCAAACCGAGCCGCGTGTGGCCACGGCCTGAAGGCCTCGCCGATGCCCGGCTGAGAACGGTCCGGTCGGAGCCGGCCCCTTGCGCATCCACATCTGCGCCGTCGGGCGAGCCGGTGCCGGCCCGCATCGCGACCTCTACGAGCTCTACGTGGGCCGGCTCGGCTGGCAGGTGAGCCTGCACGAGGTGGTGGAGAAGCGGCCGGGTCCCGGTCTCGCCGAGCGCGAGGCCGAGCGCCTTACGGCGGCGGTGCCCCGGGGCGCGGCGACCGTGGCCTTGGACGAGCGCGGCCGGAGCCTCTCCAGCGCCGCCTTTGCCGAACGCCTCGGCAAATGGCGTGATGAAAGCGAGACCGAGATCGCCTTCCTCATCGGCGGTGCCGATGGGCTGGCGCCAAGGCTCAGGGCCGAGGCCCGCCTGGTCTTGGCCCTGGGGCCGATGACCTGGCCCCATCTCCTGGTTCGCGGCCTGTTGGCCGAGCAGCTCTACCGCGCCCAGCAGATCCTGGCCGGGCATCCCTATCACCGCGGGTGAGGCGCATCATCGCTGATGCCGACCGGCTCGGCGCTTACCGGCGCCGCGGTTTTCGCCTATATAGAGGCGATGTCGAAGTCGCATCCCCGACCGGTGGTTCTGTGCGTGCTCGACGGCTGGGGCCATCGCGCCGAGCCGGCTGCCGACGATGCCATCGCGGCGGCCCGCACGCCTAATCTCAAGCGGCTCTCCCGGCGCTTTCCCATGGCCTATCTCGATGCCTCCGCCCTCGAGGTCGGGCTGCCCAAGGGGCAGATGGGCAATTCCGAAGTCGGGCACATGAACCTGGGTGCCGGGCGCGTGGTCATGCAAGAGCTGCCGCGGATCGATGCCGCCGTCGCCGACGGCAGGCTTGCCCGGTTGCCGGCGCTCGGCGATTTCATCGCCACGCTCAAGGCCGGCGGCGGCGCGTGCCACCTCATGGGTCTCATCTCCCCCGGCGGCGTGCACAGCCATCAAAGCCACATCGCGGCCCTCGCCCGCACCCTCGCCACGGCCGGCATCCCGGTCCGCGTCCATGCCTTCCTCGACGGCCGCGACACGCCGCCCGCCAGCGCCAAAGCCTATCTCATGGAATTCCAGCGGGAGATCGCCGGGTGCAAGGATGCCCGGATCGCCACCGTCGCCGGCCGCTTCTACGCCATGGACCGCGACCAGCGCTGGGAGCGGGTGAAGGAGGCCTATTCCTGCTTGGTCGAGGCCGCGGGCGTAGGCGCCGCCAGCGCCGAGGCCGCACTCTCGGCTGCCTATGCCAAGGGCGAAACCGACGAGTTCGTGACCCCGGTGGCGATCGACGCCTATCCAGGCATGAAGGACGGCGACGGCCTGCTCATGGCCAACTTCCGCGCCGACCGGGTGCGGGAGATCCTGTCGTCCCTCATCGATCCCGCCTTCTCCGGCTTTCCGCGCGCCCGCGTCGTCCGCTTCGCCGCAGCACTTGGAATGACCGAGTATTCGAGCATGCTCGCGCGCCTGATGGCGACCTTGTTCCAGCCGAGCGAGCTCACCCACACCTTGGGTGAGCTGGTGGCCGAGGCGGGGTTGCGCCAGCTCCGCATTGCCGAGACCGAGAAGTACGCGCATGTGACGTTCTTCTTCAACGGCGGCGAGGAACGGGAGTTCAAGGGCGAGGACCGCATCCTGGTGCCCTCACCCAAGGTCAAGACCTATGACGAGAAGCCGGAGATGTCGGCCTATGAAGTGACCGACAAGCTCGTGGCTGCGATCGACGCCGGCACCTATGACCTGATCGTCGTCAATTACGCCAACACCGACATGGTGGGCCACACCGGCGACATGGCGGCCGCGGTGAAGGCGGTGGAGGCGGTCGATGCCTGCATCGGTCGGCTGGCCGATGCGCTCGAGCGCGCCGGCGGCGCCATCTTGATCACCGCCGATCACGGCAACGCCGAACAGATGCGCGATCCCGAGACCGGCGAGAAGCACACCGCGCACACCACCAACAAGGTGCCGGTGATGCTGATCGGTGCGGGCGATGGGATGCTCGCCGATGGTCGGTTGGCCGATGTGGCGCCGACCCTGCTCCAGGTCATGGGCTTGCAGCAGCCGGTGGAGATGACGGGAAGATCGCTCATTCGGCCCAACGTCCGTGCCGCCCAGAAGCAACGTGCATCGGCTTAGGTTTCCGAGTCTGGCCACGCTGCTCCTCACCGCGGCTGCCGTCGCCGGCGCTTCCTTCGCCAATGAGAGCGAGCCGCAGCGCCGGCTGGGCGAGGTCGAGCGGGCGCTCCAGGCCGAGCGCGACCGCCAGGCGCAAGCCGACCGCCGCGCAGAGGCCCTCGCGCGCGAGGTGGCGGTGGTCCGCGCCGAGCTCATTCAGACGGCGCGCCACACCCAGGAGAATGAGGCGGCGCTGTCGGCCTTGGAGTCGGCTCTGGCCGGGCTCGAAGCCGAAGCCAAGGAGAAGGAGGCGGGTCTCGGCCGCCGGCGCCTGCAGCTGGCTGAGCTCACCGCCGCCTTGGTGCGGCTTTCGCGTCTGCCGCCGGAAACGCTGATCGTGCTCCCCTTGTCGCCTTTGGATGCGGTCCATAGCGGCATCCTCCTCGGGTCCGCCTTGCCGCCGGTAAAAGAGGCAGCCGAGGCGTTGGCGGCGGAGACCCAGGCTCTGGCCCGGGTGCGCACCGACATCGTCGGCCAACGACGGCGCATCCAAGCGACCACCGTGGCCTTGGCGGCGGAGCGCGATCGTCTGGACGAGCTCCTGAAGCGCCGCAGCCTGCAGCAGCGTCGCGCCGAGAGCCAAGCCGAGCAGGTGGCCAAGCGTGCCGCCGAGCTCGCGGCCTCGGCGCGCGACCTGAGGGAGCTCATGGAGCGGCTCGAAGCCGACCGCCAGGCGCGCGAGGCGGAGCTGAAGCGCCTGGCGCTCGCGGTCAAGCCGGCGCCGAAGCCGGAACCGCCGCCGAGCTCGACGCCGGCGGTGGCGGTTCCTTCCATTGCAGCACCGCCTTCGGGCCAGCAGGCCTCGCTGCCGCCGGGCATGGCGACGCCCGTGGTGGTGCCGCTGCCGCCCCCGGGCGAGCTCGCGCGGCCGTTCACCCACGCGCATGGCAGCCTTGCCGTTCCGGCCGCCGGTCACGTAGTCGTGAGCTATGGCGAGGTCGACGATGCCGGACTCGGCGCCAAGGGAATCACCGTCCAGACGCGGCCCGAGGCGCCGGTGGTCGCACCCTTCGACGGGCGCGTAGTCTTTGCCGGGCCATTCCGAGGGTATGGGCAAATCTTGATCATCGATCACGGCGAGGGATATCATTCGCTTCTGTCCGGCTTGGGACGAATCGATAGCGGAGTCGGCCAGTGGCTCCTCGGAGGGGAGCCGGTCGGAGTCATGGGACCGGCGGACCAGGGCAACCCCAAGCTCTATGTCGAGCTCCGACGTAACGGCCAACCGATCAACCCGCTGCCCTGGTGGGCAGCCAACAATGGTAGAGTGAGTGGATGATGCGTGCCCTGATCATTGCGGCAGTCGCCGCCCTGGCTTTGAACTTTGGCTCGGACAGCCTACGAGCCCAAACCGCAGCGAGCCCGTCGACGGGCACCAGCAACACCAGCGAGACCTACCGCCAGCTCAATCTGTTCGGCGAGGTGTTCGAGCGGGTGCGTGCCGACTTCGTCGACAAGATCGGCGACGAGGAGCTGATCGAGTCGGCCATCAACGGCATGCTGACCGCGCTCGACCCGCATTCGGGCTACATGAACGCCAAGTCCTTCCGCGACATGCAGGTGCAGACGCGCGGTGAGTTCGGCGGCCTCGGCATCGAGGTCACCATGGAGAACGGCTTGGTCAAGGTGGTCTCGCCGATCGACGAAACGCCGGCGGCGCGCGCCGGCGTGCAGCCGGGCGACTTCATCACCCATCTGGACGGCGAGCCGATCATGGGCCTCACGCTCAACGATGCGGTGGAGAAGATGCGGGGCCCGGTCAACACCGCGATCAAGCTCACCATCAAGCGCGAGGGCAAGGATCCGTTCGACGTCTCAATCAAGCGCGACGTCGTGCGCATCCAGTCGGTGCGCTCGCGCATCGATGGCACCATCGGCTACATCCGCATCACCACCTTCAACGAGCAGACCGATGTCGGCCTGAAGAAGGCGATCGAGCAGATCAAGGGCGAGCTCGGCGACAAGCTGCAAGGCTATGTGCTCGATCTCCGCAACAATCCCGGCGGCCTCCTCGACCAGGCGATTGCCGTCTCCGATGCCTTCCTCGACAAGGGCGAGATCGTATCCACCCGCGGCCGGCGCCAGGAGGAAGGCCAGCGCTACAACGCCAAGGGCAAGGATCTCACCAACGGCCTGCCGATGGTGGTCCTGATCAATTCCGGTTCCGCCTCGGCCTCCGAGATCGTCGCCGGCGCCTTGCAGGATCACCGGCGCGCCATCCTTCTGGGCACCCGCTCCTTCGGCAAGGGCTCGGTGCAGACGATCATTCCGCTGCCGGGCCATGGCGCCATGCGGCTCACTACGGCGCGCTACTACACGCCGTCGGGCCGCTCGATCCAGGCGAAGGGCATCGAGCCCGACATCGTGGTCGAGGCGCAACGCGTCGAGACGGTGGCCGAGGGCCAACGGCGGCGTGAAGCCGATCTCAAGGGTGCGCTTGCCAATCCGCAAGCGCAGCGGCCGCAGCAAGGCAGCCAGGCGCCGAACGCCGCACCCGCCGCTCCGCCGGCGCAGACCCCGGCCAATCAGCCGCCGACGCAGGAGGACAAGCTGCAGATCAGCCAGGAGGATTATCAATTGGCCCGCGCGCTCGACCTCCTGCGCGGCATCGCGCTCTTCCAGAGCCGCGTGGTGAATTGAGGCTCTGGCCGCTTCGCTGGAAGAGGAAGAAACCCGAGGAAGACCCGGGCGACCCGGCTCCTGAGCCGCCGCTCCGCCGTCCGGCGGGGGTTGGCCGGAGCCCGGCCCGAGCTCGCGACCCCGACGACGACAGCGCACCCAGCCTGCTGGCACCGCTCTTGGGCGCGGTCGTGCTCGTGGTCGGCATCGGCGGCTTGGTCGCCTGGCTCGCCCTCAATGCCGACGACACGGTGAGCCGGCGCATCCTGGAGACGCCGCGCGTGGCCCTCCCCCTGGTGGCCGACCACGGCACGACCGAGCCGGCCAAGGCTCCGGCGGAGGCAGCCGCCCATGGCGAAGCCGCCAAGCCGGAGGTGGCGAAGCTGGAGCCGCCCAAGGCCGAGCCGGCGAAGTCGGAAGCAGCCAAGGCCGAGCCGGCGAAGCCAGAGGTGGCGAAGCCGGAGCCGGAGTCGCCCAAGGCCGGGGCCGGACATGGCGCGCCCAGCCTGCCGGTGATCGAGCCGCCGAAGCTAGGGACCGCGTCGTCCTCGCCGGCGGCCAAGCCGGCGGAGGCGGCGCATGGCGCACCCCCGCCCGCCGCCGCAGCCAAGGCAGAGGCCCATGGCGCGCCGCCAGCGCCAGCCCATGGCGCCGCCCCGCCATCTGCCCCCGGCGCCGCCCCGCCGGTCGCCCATGGCGGCCCGCCGCCGATGCAGCTGGCGGCCCGCACCCGCGAGATCGGTCCGCCGGTGGTGTTGCGCAAGGCGCCGGAGCCGGCCTTGACCGAACAGGGGCCGCGCGGCCCGCTCCCGGTCGTCGCCGAAGATGGACGGCAAGCCTGGCGCTTCTATGGGCGGCCTTTCGATCCGGCCGACACCAGGCCCAGGATTTCCATCGTCATTGCCGAGCTCGGCCTTTCCAGCGCCGCCACCGAGGCCGCCGTCCAGAGCCTGCCCGGCGCCGTCACGCTCGCCTTTGCTCCCTATGCGCCGCGCCTGGAGGAATGGATGGGGGCGGCGCGCGCCGCCGGCCACGAGGCCTTGATGATGCTGCCGATGGAGCCCGGCAACTTTCCCACCAACGATCCCGGTCCCTACACGCTGCTGACCTCGCTCAGCTCGAACGAGAATCTGGACCGCCTGGACTGGGTCTTGAGCCGAACCGCCGGCTATGTCGGCGTGCTCAACTACGGCGGCACCCGCTTTGCCTCCTCCGAAGAAGCCCTGCAGCCGGTTTTGGCGATGCTGAAGCGCCGCGGACTGCTGTTCATCGACGGCTGGGCGACGGCGCGCACGGTCTCGGTGCAGCTCGCCTCGGCCTTGGGCGTGCCGAGCGCGCTCGGCAATCGCCAGATCGATCTCGAGGCCTCCCGCGGCGCCATCGATCAGCGTCTGGCGGAGCTCGAGAAGACGGCACGCGAGCAGGGCGAGGCGATCGGCATCGGCGGCGCCTATCCCGTTACCCTGGAGCGGGTCGGCATCTGGTCGGAATCGCTCGCCGACAAGGGCTTCGCGCTGGCGCCCGTCTCGGCCTTGGCCGGCGAGAAGCGGACACAGTGAGCCCGGGTTGAGCGCCGGCGAGTCCACCCCATCGGACGCATCCGCGAGTACCGGTCTGCCCTATAGGCCGGGTGTGGGTCTGATGCTGCTCAATCGCCAGAGGTTGGTCTGGGTCGGCGAGCGGCAGGATGCTCCCGGCGCCTGGCAGATGCCGCAAGGCGGCATCGATGCCGGCGAAAGCGCCGCGGCGGCGGCCATGCGCGAGCTCCACGAAGAGGTCGGAACCGACAAGGCGGAGATCATCGCCGAGAGCAAGGCGTGGCTCACCTACGATCTGCCGCGGCACCTGGCGAAACGCTCCTGGAGCGGCCGCTGGCGCGGGCAAAGGCAGAAGTGGTTCCTGCTCCGCTTTACCGGCGAGGACCGGGATGTCGACGTCAGCCGCCATCACCCGCCGGAGTTCTCATCCTGGCGCTGGGTCGGCATCGATGCGCTCGTCGGTCTCGCCGTCTCCTTCAAGCGGCCGCTCTATGAGTGCGTGGTCGAGGAGTTTCGGCACCTGGCGACGTCGTTTGGATCGGACCGGGAAAAAGCATGAGCACCGGACTCTTCGGCGCGCTGCGCGCTGCGGCCAAGGAGGAGTGGCGGCGCTATGTCGAGCATCCCTTCGTCGCCGAGCTCGGCAAGGGCAGCCTGCCGGAGCGCTGCTTTCGCCACTATCTGGGCCAGGACTATCTCTTCCTCATCCACTTCGCCCGCGCCTGGGCGCTCGCCGTCTACAAGAGCAGCGATCTGGCCGAGATGCGCCAGGCGCTTGCCAGCCTCAACGGCATCCTCGAGGTCGAGATGGGGCTGCATGTCCAATTCTGTCGCGGCTGGGGCCTGAGCGAGGCCGAGATGGCGGCCCTGCCCGAGGCCGACGCCACCATGGCCTACACCCGCTATGTCTTGGAGCGCGGGCTTGCCGGCGATCTGCTGGACCTCGAGGTGGCGCTGGCCCCCTGCATCATCGGCTATGCCGAGATCGGCCGGCGGCTCCGGGCGGAGGCGGGGGGGAGCCTCGCCGGCAATCCTTATCGGGCTTGGATCGAGATGTATGCCGGCAAGGAGTATCAGGCGGTGGCCGCCGCCGCCGAGGCGGAGCTGGACCGTCTTTGGCAAGCCCGCGCCGGCGGCGGCCGTCTGGCGCCGCTCACCGAGACCTTCACCCGGGCCACGCGCCTCGAGGCGGCCTTTTGGCAGATGGGCTGGGAAGCCTGAGCCGCGTCACCGTCTCCTGGCCGTGTAAGTTATTGATTCTGTGAAAGTTTTACTCGAGAAGAGCCAAACAGGCGATGCGGCGGTGGCCGATTCTCCGTGCTGTCGATGCTCAAATCACATGCTTTGTGGCGTTTTTTTGATCAAAACGCTAGGTATTGTTAACCAGTCGTGATAAAAATGCTAGATGTAGCTATTGGTTTCCGGACTAACAACGATAGCAATAGGTGGAGGAAATCAAATGGACGCGTTGTCGCGAATCAAGACCTGGATTGCCGGACTAACCGAAATCGGCTTAATGCTTCTCGCACTCGCCATCGTCGCCGCACTTTTGGTCGGCGGCTCCTTGCCGTTCTTCGGTAGCGTCGTCGGCAACATCGTCGGCTTGGTCAAGGATCTTGGCAGCAATGGCCTGGTCGGGTTGATCGCTCTGGGTGTGATCCTCTGGCTGTTTTCGAAGCGCTCCCTGGCCTAACACGTCTAACGGGGCGGGGTCTCTCAACCCCGCCTCGTCCGCTGTTCATGGCTGTGGCATGTTCGAGAGAATAAGAACGCTAGGCTGGCGCGCCGTTGAGCTCGCTCTCATGGCTGTGGTCTTTTGCGTTCTCCTTCACATTATCCTCGGCATTGGTGCCGGCTCCTTCGTCAACGCCGTCGCCGACAATGCCATCCAATTCGCCCAAGACGTGCCGGCCGGCACCCTCGTCGGCATCGCCCTCTTGGCGCTCCTCTACTGGTTCGTGAAGAGCGAGCGGCGGGGCTAGAAGCCAGGTTGCCTCAGTGCGGGATGGTCACGACAACGGGGCCCCGCGATGTGGCAACGAGCGTGTGCTCGTACTGCACGGTCGGTCGCGCGCGATCGGCGCGCAAGGTCCAGCCATCGCCGGTGTCCACCGCCCATTCCGAGCCGAGGGACAAGAACGGCTCGATGGTGAAGACCAGGCCCTTGGTGATGCGCCGGGACTCCCCGGGCTCGTGCCATGTTGGAATGACCTTCGGCTCCTCATGCAAGGCGGTGCCGACGCCGTGGCTCGCTAGATTGCGGATGATGGTGTAGCCGTTCCGGTCGGCGAAGGCCTGGATCCTCCGGCCGATCTCATTGAGGCCGGCGCCGACCTTGACCGATCGGATCCCCCGCCACAGCGCCCGACGCCCGTCGCGGGCGAGGCGGTCGACCTCCGGGCGGACCGGCGGAATGGCGAAGCTGCCGCCGGTATCGGCGTAGAAACCATCGATTTCCGCTGATACGTCGATGTTGACGAGATCGCCCGGCTGCAGCGCACGATCGCCTGGAATACCGTGGGCGATGTCGGGAAAGATCGAAATGCAGGTGGCGCCGGGAAAGCCGTAGTCGAGCTCAGGCGCCGAGCGGGCGCCGTCCCGCTCCAGGAGCCGGCGCCCGATCGCGTCCAATTCCCGGGTGGTGATGCCGGGCTCGAGGGCTTCTGCCATCGCCGCCATGGTGCGGGCGACCACGCGCCCGACCGTGCGCAGCTTCGTTAGCTGGTCGTCGTTGTCGATGGTCATCGCATGGATCTGCCCTGGTAGCCCCGCGAGCTTGCGCAACTTGCATTTAATAAGATGGCGGTGCCGCTTGCAAATCGCATTTGCCCCGAAGCCAATTCTGGCTAGAATCTAGCCAGAATGCGCTTTGACATCGTGCTTGCGCCCGAAGGCATTG
Source organism: Pseudomonadota bacterium (assembly GCA_016195085.1). NCBI lineage: Bacteria > Pseudomonadati > Pseudomonadota > Pseudomonadota bacterium. Next base: position 138,581 of record JACQAG010000071.1, read on the forward strand.
AGGATCTGAGAAGGCTCAAAGCGAATGTACGGGCCGCCGTATTGATCGCGCTCGAGACGCATCTGAGGCATGAGCCGCGCAAAACAAGTCGGAGCCGCATCAAACGCCTAAGAGGCTTACGTCGGCCGCAATTCAGATTGCGGGTGGGCGACATTCGGGTGTCCTACGACGTGTTCGACCCGCGCGTGGAAATATTGGCGATTGTGGCCAAATCGGAGGCTGAGTCATGGCTGAGACAATTCGGAAGCCGCGATTGAGAGAGGTTCCTCTCTCAGAAATCAAGGATGACCTTTCGCGATATCTGCGAGAGGCGGAGAAGCATGAGATCGTGATCACACGCCACGGCAAACCAGCAGGAGTATTGATCGGATTCGAGTCGGAGGATGACTGGTTCGAGTACAAGCTAGAAAATGACCCGCGCTTTCTCCGCCGGATAGAGACAGCGCGCGACAGCCTGCGCGCAGGCCGTGGCGTCCGGTTAGAGGACGTGAAGGACGACTAGTCGCGCCCGCCAAGAGCGCGGAGCGGGCAGAAACGAAGCTTCATCATTGGTCCGACCGTGACGAACCTGTTCGTATACCTCATCGGTCCGCCCGGGGTGGGCAAGTACACGATCGGCAAGATCCTGGCCGAGCGCCTGCCGGCCAAGCTCGTGGACAATCACCATTGGAACAACCCGATCTTTGCGCTGCTCGAGCAAGACGGCATGACGCCGCTGCCGCAGGCGGCATGGGATAGAACGCACCTGGTCCGCACGGCGGTGCTGGAGACGATTGCCACGCTCTCGCCGAAGCACTGGAACTTCGTCTTCACCCACGCAGCGGCCACGACCGACCCCATCGATCGGATCATCGCCGGACAGATCCTATCGGCCGCGGTGCGTCGCTCGGCCGGCGTGCTCGCCGTTCGACTCGGCTGCGCCCCGGACGAGCTGGCAAGGCGCGTGGCGATGCCCGAGCGCGCCTTGCGGCTGAAGGAGCGAGATCCCGTCGCCGCGCGCCGCAATGCGGCGGTACCGCTCTTCGATCCGGGATGTCCCGACATGATCACGCTCGACACCACGGCGTTGCCGCCGGAGGCCGTTGCCGCCGAGATCTTGGAGAGGCTGAAGCGGCTGCCCCGCTCCTAGACGGTTGCGAGCTGGCGCGCCCGGTGGCGCATGAAGCGCCAGGCGAGGCCAGAGACCAAGCGACCGAGCCTGCCATTGGCGACGAGGCCCACCGCCTTCAAGACCATGCCAATGCCGCGCTCGACGTGGTGCGGCCGATAGAGCGCATAGGCGCGCTTGGCGTAGGCGCGCGACGCGGCGCGGCGCTCATAGGGGACCTCGCCCAGATTGGCGGTGTGGTAGGCGAAGGCGAGCTCGTCGTCCTCGGACTCCTGGAGCCGCTTCAAGGCCACGCGGATCCGGCCCCAGGTGCCGAGCCCCTCGGTTGCGACGTAGCGGTTGAGATGCGTGTAGAAGAGCTTGTAGTGGCGGAACTCGTCGGCGGCGATGCGCCGGCAGATCGCCTGCAGCACCGGCTCCTCGCTCGCTTCGGCCAGCGCCGTGTAGTAGGAGCTGGTTCCGGTTTCGACGATGCAGCGCGCCACCAGCTCGCCCGCCCGCGAGCCTCTGACCGAGATTGCCGCCGTCAGCGGCAATTGGATCTTCTCGGCGAAGCGCTGGAAGCAGCGCTGAAAGTCGAAGCTGGGATCGGCCAGGGCCGCCCAGCGGGCAAGCGCCTCGCCGTGCTGGATCTCCTCCTCGCCCCAGAGCCTGGCGGCAGCCTGGAACTCCGGATCGTCGTGGAACACGCTGCAGAGATATGTGGTGTAGTCGCCGCCATTGCGCTCGACCAGGCTCGCCGCCTTGACCAGGTTCAGGATGCCGGGGTCGAGCTTGCTCCGGTCGAACTCACCCCAGGGAATATCGTCCAGCGTCCATTTGCCCATGGTCGCACCGTTGGCTGACGGCCGTTAGCGCCGACAAGGCCTAATGTCGGACGTCTGGCCCCCGCCTGCAAGGGAGGAAAGATCAATCAATTCAAGTTGGAACCAAACGCGATCGGACGCGAATCGGCTCAGTGTTGGGCCGCCTTCAGCTTGGCCCGGGCGACGTCGAGCTGACGGGACGCGTTGAGCCGTTCGGGCTCGCTCTTGGCCTCGGCCACGTCCTCGCTCAGATCCTTGATCAGCTGCTCGGTTGCCGCGGTGTCGATCTCGCCCACCTTGATCGCTTCGTCCGCCAGCACGGTGCAGCGCTCCGGCGTCACCTCGGCGAAGCCGCCGGAGACGAAGATGCGCTCCTTCACCTTGCCCGCCTCATAGACGTCGATGACGCCCGGCGCCAAGGTGGCGATGAAGGGCGCATGGCGCGGCAGCACGCCGAAATAGCCTTCGCTGCCCGGCACCACCACCATCTCCACCGGCTCGGACAGCAACAGCCGCTCCGGGGAGACCAGCTCGAACTCCGTCGTCTCGGCCATCGTCCGGGACCTCTAGGCCGCTTCCTGGGCGAGCTTGCGCGCCTTCGCCACCGCTTCCTCGATGGTGCCGACCATGTAGAAGGCGGCCTCGGGCAGCTCGTCATAGTCGCCGGCGACGATGCCCTTGAAGCCCTTGATCGTGTCCTCGAGGGAGACCAGCACGCCGGGCGTGCCGGTGAACACCTCGGCCACGTGGAAGGGCTGGGAGAGGAAGCGCTGGATCTTGCGGGCGCGGGCCACCGTCAGCTTGTCCTCTTCGGAGAGCTCGTCCATGCCGAGAATGGCGATGATGTCCTGGAGCTCCTTGTACTTCTGGAGGATGGACTTCACGCGCATCGCGGTGTTGTAGTGGTGGTCGCCCAGGATGCTGGGATCCAGCAGGCGGGAGGTGGAGGCCAAAGGATCCACCGCGGGGTAGATGCCC
>JACQAG010000072.1 GCA_016195085.1 Pseudomonadota bacterium
ATCATTATCGGCAGATTGCGCTCCGGGGAAACAGCATTGGTCTGCACTACAGCCGTTTCGCCATACCCAGCCTGTGCCAGCTCAACAACTTACAGGCAAAACAATCCCAAAAGCCGGGTCGAATCCGCGAAGATCGGCTAGGTTGCGGGCCTGGTCTCGATCGGCCTCACACGCCGGCTTCGATCGCTTCCATGTCTTCGTCCGAAAAGCCGAAGTGATGGCCGATCTCGTGGATCAGCACGTGGCGCACGAGGTGATGCAGATCCTCGCCCGATTCCGCCCAAAAGTCCAAGAGCGGCCTACGGTAGAGGAAGACCATGTCGGGCTGGTGCGGCACATCGTGGAGGCTCTTGCGGTCGAGCGCGGTGCCGCGATAGAGGCCGAGAATGTCGAAGGGGCTTTCGAGCCCCATGTCGCGCTCGGTCTCCTCGTCGGGAAACTCGTCGACCCGGATCACCACGCCCTCGGCATGCTGGCGCAGCGCCTCCGGGATCGAGGCGAAGGCCTCGTAGGCGATCGCCTCGATGTCGGCGAGGCTCGGCGGTTTGGTGCTGGCGATAGCCATGGCCCGAAATTAGCGATGCTTGCGCGCGCCCTCAAGGCGCGTTAACCAAGCCCGATAGGCGACCAAGGGAGAATGCGATGGCAGGCAAGCTCACCGGCGCCGGGCGCGCCAAGGCGATCTCCCAGCTTCCCGGCTGGAGCGAGGTCAAGGATCGCGACGCCATTCAGAAATCCTTCAAGTTCAAGGATTTCAATGCGGCCTGGGGGTTCATGGCGCGCATCGCCTTGATGGCGGAGAAGCTGGACCACCATCCCGAGTGGTTCAACGTCTACAACCGTGTCGACATCACGCTCTCGACCCATGATGCCGGCGGCGTCAGCGAGCGCGACATCAAGCTCGCGACCTTCATCGAGAGCGCCGCGCGGGAGTGACCTGAGCTGGCGAAACATCGTTCCGCGTCCAGCGGCTGGATCACGTGCATATCCATGTGAGCGACCGCAAGGCCGCCCTCGATTGGTGCCGACGCTACCGCGGCTGCATGCGGATGGCGCCGTCGAGGCGGATGACTTCGCCGTTCAGCATCGGGTTGTCGATGATCGCCAGCACCAGGCGGGCGTATTCCTCGGGTTTGCCGAGGCGCGAGGGGAAGGGGACGCTGGCGGCGAGGTTGGTCTTGACCTGCTCGGGCATGCCGATCAGCATCGGCGTGGCGAAGAGCCCGGGCGCGATCGCGACCACGCGAATGCCATGGCGGGCGAACTCGCGCGCAGCCGGCAAGGTCAAGGCGACGATGCCGCCTTTGGAGGCGGCATAGGCGGCCTGGCCGATCTGGCCTTCATAGGCGGCGACCGACGCGGTGGAGATGATGACGCCGCGCTCGCCATCGGCCAAGGGCGGCAGCGCCTGCATGCCGGCGGCGGCCAGACGCATGATGTTGAAGCTGCCGATGAGATTGATCTCGATCACGCGGCGGAACTGGTCGAGGGCCATCGGCCCGTCCTTGCCGACGATGCGGTCCGCCGGTCCGATCCCGGCGCAGTTGACGGCGATGCGGGCCGGGCCGTTGACCGCCGCCGCGCCGGAAACCGCCGCCTCGCCCCAGGCGGCATCGGCCACGTCGCAGGCGATGGCGAAGGCGCCGATATCGGCCGCCACCCGCGCCGCCGCCTTCTGGTTGACGTCGAGGATCGCCACCTTGGCGCCCGCACCGGCCAGCGCGCGGGCCGTCGCCTCGCCGAGCCCCGATCCGCCGCCGGTCACCAGGGCCGGCACACCTGCCAGCTGCATTGTCGTTTCCCCCTTTATCCCGCGCTTAGTCGACCCAGAGCGCCATCATGTATTCGTCGCGGTACTGGCCGCCGACGAATACCTGGCGGTGCAGCACGCCTTCGCGCTTGAAGCCTTGACGCTCATAGAGGGCGAGGGCCGACACATTGTCGGCCCGCACCGTCAGCATGAAACGGTGCTTGGCGTGCTCGGAACCCCATTCTCGGAGCATCTTGAACATGGAGGTGGCGATGCCGCGTCCCTGAAAGGTGCGGAGCACGCCCACGCCCAGGATGTTGCAGCTGTGACGGATGGCCCGGAATTGGCCGGCATGGGCCTCGATATAGCCCACGAGCTGCCCGCCGGCAGAGGCGATGACGATGATCCCGTGCTCGCCTGATGCCCGCGTGCCGATATGCTCGGCCAGCCGGTCCGCCGACAGCACCTGCTCGCCGGGCTGGGGCCCGAGGAAGTCGGTCTCGGCTATGAGCTGGCCCAAGAGCCGGATCAGCGTGGCTGCATCGGTCACCGTCGCCCGGCGGACATGGGCGGCGGCGGGAGCGGACGCCGGATGCTGGGTTTGCTCGGCCACGCTTCTTACCTCATGGGGCAGCGTCTCGTTATAGTCTTCGGCAGGCGGGTTCGTCAGCGATCTTTCTGGAGCGGGTCAAGATTTTGGCTCGAGCGCCTTCGGCAGCGGATGCTCGGCGGTCGCCGCCGCGGCCAAAGCGGAACGGGCGACGATCGCCTCACGGTGCGCGATGTAGACCGACGCGGCGGCGATGATGGCGCCGCCGATCCACACGAACTGGTCGGGTACCTCGCCGAAGGCGATGTAGCCGATGAGCGCCACGAAAGGCAGCCGGATGTAGTCGATCGGCAGCACCGCGGAGGCATCGGCGCAGGCGAAGGCCCGGGTCTGGCACAGCGCGCTGGTGGTGCCGACGACGCCGACGAGAAGGCAAAGGCCGAGCGCCTTCAAGGAGGGCGTCTGCCAGACCAGGAGTGCGGGGCCCAAGGCCATCGGCGTCAGATACAGCATGGTGTAGGTGACGATCGCGTTCGCGGCTTCGGTGCGCGCCAAGGTCTTGATCAGGAGCACCGAGGCGGCCGCGGTGACCGAGGAGAAGAGCGCCAGCATCGCCGGCAGGCCGATGTCCTGGTGGCCGGGGCGCACGATCAGGAGGACGCCGAGGAAGCCGACGATCGTGGCCGACCAGCGCCTGAGGCGCACGGTCTCGCGCAGGATCAAGGCCGCCCCCATGGTGGCAAAGAGCGGCGTGGTGAAGCCAAGCGCGGTCGCTTCCGCGATCGGCATGCGCGAGACCGCGTAGAACCAGGAGAGCAGCGAGGCGGCGGCGATGAGCGCCCGCAACCAATAGAGCCGCATGCGGGTGGTGCGCATTGTGCCGAGCCCCGAGCGGATGAGCCAGGGCAGCATGTAGAGGACGCCGAAGACGCAGCGGAAGAACGCCACCTGCATCGGATGCAATTCGCTGGACGCCAGCCGGATCGCGGTGGACATGAAGGTGCCGGTGCCGGCAGCAGCCAGCATCCACAGCATGCCCTCGACGGCAGCCGATTTTGGGGCAAAGCGCGCAAGCAAGAGGGATGGCCCGCTACTGTCGACCAAGCGGACCTTGCCCGGCGCCGGATCGGCGCGGTATAGCACGGAACATCGAGCCGCCTGAGGAACGAAGTCTAGGACGGCGAGAGCCCAAGGGATAGGGGGAAGCGAACAATGGACTCGTCCAACGAGGCGCCGCTGTGGCAGCCGACGCCGGAGCGGATCCAGCGGGCGAACCTCACCGGCTTCATCGCCCATATCGGGCGCGCATTTGGCGTCAAGATCGCCGACTATCCCGGGCTCGATGAGTGGTCGATCCGCGAGCCGGAGCGGTTCTGGCAGGCACTCTGGTCCTATGCCGGGGTCAAAGCCGCCGCCCAAGGCGAGCGGACGATCGAGAACCCCGGAAAGATGCCCGGGGCCAAATTCTTTCCCGACGCCAGGCTCAACTTCGCCGAAAACCTGCTGAGGCGTCGCGGGAATGAGGACGCCATCGTCTTCTGGGGCGAGGATAAGGTGCGCCGGCGCTTGAGCTGGGATGAGCTCCAGGGTGCGGTCGCCGGCTTCGCCGCGGCCTTGCGCGGCCAGGGTGTGAAGCCGGGCGACCGGGTCGCCGGCTTCATGCCGAACATGCCGGAGACGGTGATCGCCGCGCTGGGTGCTGCCAGCGTCGGCGCGGTGTGGTCGTCATGCTCGCCCGATTTCGGCGTGAGCGGCGTCATCGACCGCTTCGGCCAGATCAAGCCCAAGATCCTGGTGGCGGCCGAGGGCTACTACTACAACGGCAAGGCCTTCGACACGCTCGGCAAGCTCCAGGAGATCCTGGCTCAGCTGCCTACCGTCGAGAAGGCGGTGATCGTCTCCTATACGCGCGAGAGCGCCGATCTCTCGAAGCTGCCGCGGGCGCTCCCTTGGGCGGAGTTCGTCAAGGTAACGGGCAAGGGTGCCATCGCCTTCGAGCAGCTCCCCTTCAACCACCCGCTCTACATCCTCTACTCCTCGGGTACCACGGGCGTGCCCAAATGCATCGTGCACGGCGCCGGCGGAACGCTGCTCCAGCATCTGAAAGAGCACCGGCTGCATTCCGACGTGAGGGCCGGCGACCGGGTGTTCTACTTCACCACCTGCGGCTGGATGATGTGGAACTGGCTGGTCTCGGCGCTGGCATCCGAGGCGACGCTGCTCCTCTATGACGGCTCGCCGTTCCACCCCTCCGGAAACATTCTCTTCGACTACGCCGATGCGGAGACATGCACGCTCTTCGGCACTTCGGCGAAGTTCATCGATGCCGTCGCCAAGGCGGGCCTGAAGCCGCGCCTGACCCACAGCCTCGCCAGCATGCGCACGATCTGCTCGACCGGCTCGCCTTTGGCGCCGGAGAGCTTCGATTACGTCTATGCGGACATCAAGGCCGATGTCTGCCTCTCTTCGATCTCCGGCGGCACCGATATCGTCTCCTGCTTCGCCTTGGGCAATCCCGTGGGCGCAGTGTGGCGCGGCGAGCTGCAGGCGCGCGGGCTCGGCCTCAAGGTCGAGGTCTGGGACGAGGACGGCAACCCGGTCCGGGGCGAGAAGGGCGAGCTCGTGTGCACGGCGCCGTTCCCCTGCATGCCGATCGAGTTCTTCAACGATCCCGACGGGGCGAAGTACCGGGCCGCCTATTTCGAGAAATATCCGAATGTCTGGTGCCACGGCGACTATGTCGAGCTGACCCAGCATGACGGCCTCATCATCTATGGCCGCTCCGATGCGACCTTGAAGCCGGGCGGCGTGCGCATCGGCACCGCGGAGATCTACCGGCAGGTCGAGCAGATCGACGAGGTGGTGGAGAGCCTGGTCATCGGCCAGGACTGGGACAACGACGTGCGCGTGGTCTTGTTCGTGAAGCTCCGCGACGGGATTCCGCTCACCAAGGAGATCGAGGACAAGATCCGCAAGCAGGTGCGCATCGGCGCCAGCCCTCGGCACGTGCCGGCAAAGATCCTGCAGGTCGCCGACATTCCGCGCACCAAGTCAGGCAAGATCGTCGAGCTTGCGGTGCGCAACGTGGTGCATGGCCGGCCGGTCAAGAACGTGGACGCGCTCGCCAACCCGGAAGCGCTCGCGCTCTATCGGGATCGCGCTGAGTTGGCGAGCTGATGAGCAGGATTGCAAGTGCCATACGAAGACCCTCACCCCGACCCTCTCCCGCGGTGCGGGAGAGGGTGCCGAGCGAAAGCGAGGCGGGTGAGGGTCTTCATGGTTGGAACGCGGTGAAGCCACGACCGATGAGCACGGAAGCGTGAGCGATCTGCTGCAGTCCTTGTCGCGCCGCAGCGTCGAGGAGATCCTGGCCGTGCTCGAGGCGGCGATCGAGGAGCATCAGGCCTGGCTGCAGCGCTGGCATCGTTCGGTCGTCTGCAAGCTGCAGCCCTCCTCCGATCTCGTCTCGGAGAACGCCCACTACCTCTGCCGCTTCGGCAGCTGGTACGACCTGCATGGCGGCGCCGGGATCGTCGACCAGCCGGCCTTCGACGAACTAGGCGACGCCCATCGCCTGATGCATGACCACGGGCGCTGGCTGGCGGCGCGCGCGTGGAAGGATTCCCGGGTGCCGGCGGAGGAGTACGAGGCCTTCATGGCCAAGGTCGTGGCCTTCCAGGGCCAGGCCCGGCGGCTCGAGCGCGCGTTTCGCGCAGCCTTATCCGACCTCGACCCGCTGACCGGCGTGCACAACCGCAAGAGCATGCTGGCCGAGCTCGCCCGCGAGCAGGATCGCGCCCAGCGCACCCATCAGCCCTGTTGCTTCGCCTTGGGCGATCTCGACCATTTCAAGCAGATCAACGACCGCTACGGCCATGTCGTGGGCGACCGGGTGCTCCTGGCGGCGGCGGGCTCGTTCCTGTCGAGCCTCAGGCCCTACGACTCGCTCTTTCGCTATGGCGGCGAGGAGTTTCTATTCTGCTTGCCCGACACCGCGCTCGATCAGGCCCAGCGCACGCTGGATCGCCTGCGCCAGCGCCTGGCCGAGCAGCCGATCGAGGTGGAGGACGGTGAGCGCGTGCAGGTGACCGTCTCCTTCGGCATCGCGTTGGCGATCGCCGACGTGCCGATCGAGACGTTGATCGAGCGGGCCGACCGAGCCCTCTACGAGGCGAAGCAGCAGGGACGCAATCGCGTCGAGGTTTGGCGCGAGGACCTGCCGACGAACCCGGTGGCCTGAATACCCCGGTAGGACTGGTGGAAGCCGGGCGATTGCCTGTACCCTCCGGGGCAAGCGGACAAACGAGCGAGGAGACAGGCCCGTGATCGAGGATGTACACCGCCTCAAGGAGCTGGAGCACATGATCACGCGCATGGGTGCCGTGACCTCGGTGTTTCGCGTGCGCTCCGATGCCATCGGCTGCGCGCGGTTCCTTGCCTTCCAGGAGCTGATGGACGTGTTCATCAAGCTCTGCCGCCAGACGCTGGCCGAGCAGAACGACTTCTGCAAGGAAACGCTCAAGGTCGATGACAAGGATCGCCACGACGTGACCAACTCCTTCAAGGTGATCTTCGGCTACGAGCCGAATGATTTCTTCCGCCCGCCCACGGAAAAGCCGGAAGAATAGGCAAGCGATTTAGACGTGAATATCGCTCTGCGGCCGGCGGTCCGGCCCCGCATCGACGCGCTCGCGGATTCGAAGATTCGCGAAGTCGCCGCTCCGTGGATGACCAATACGGACGTGATCCCGCTCTGGTTCGGCGAGCCGGATCTGCCGACGCCGCGCTTCATCTGCGATGCGGCCTCCGCCGCCATGGCAGCGGGCAAGACCCAGTACACGCCGTCCGGCGGCATTGCCGAGCTCAGGCGGGCGCTCGCCCTCTACCAGGAAGGCTTGAAGGGCCGCGCCATCGATCCCGAGCGGATCGTGGTGACCGCATCCGGCATGAGCGCCATCCAGGTGGTGATGCAGTCGCTCATCGATCCGGGCGACCGCGTCGTCATTCCGCACCCGCTCTGGCCCAATGCCGCCGCGGTGATCCAGGCCCAGGGCGGGACGGTCACGCCGGTGCTGCTCGAAGCCGAGAACGGCGTCTGGCATCTCGATCTGGAGAAGCTGTTCGCCGCCCTCGGCGAGGATGCCCGCGCGCTTTTCCTCAACAGCCCGGGCAATCCCACGGGATGGATGATGACATCCGAGCAGCAGCGGCAGATCCTCGACTATTGCCGCCGCCGCGGGATCTGGATCATCGCCGATGAGGTCTACGAGCGCATCGTCTACGAGGCGCCGGTGGCACCCTCGTTCCTCTCCCTGGCCGAACCCGAGGACCGGGTGATTGCGATCAACAGCTTCTCCAAGACCTGGTGCATGACCGGCTGGCGCCTGGGATGGGTCACGGCACCCTCCTTCCTGGTCGCGACCTTGCATCGCCTGAACGAGTTCAACACCAGCGGCTCCAACACCTTCGTGCAATGGGCCGGGGTGACCGCGGTCGAGGCGGGGGAGCCGTTCGTCGAAGCGCAGCTCCAGCGCTACCGCCGGGCGCGGGATCTGGTGTTCCAGCGGCTTTCCGGCATGCGGCGGGTCTCGCTTCTGCGCCCCGCCGGGGCCTTCTATGCCTTCTTCCGGGTGGATGGCATGAAGGACAGCCTCGCCTTCGCCAAACGCCTGGTGGCCGAGCATCGGGTCGGCCTCGCCCCCGGCACCGCCTTCGGGGCGGGCGGGGAGGGCCATCTCAGGCTGTGCTTTGCCAGCGCACCCGAAACCCTGAGCCGCGCCATGGACCGCATCGAGACGGCGCTCAGCAAGATCTAAGCGCTGCCATGCCATGACCGCATGGCTCCCATGCCGAGCCAAGCATTGTCTGCATGCGTGTCCGCGCACATGTTCGTTGTGCAACGCACAATGACGCGACGGAGTTACCCATGCGGACCCCCTCCACGGCCAACTCGGCCAGCAGTCTTTCCAGCGCGCGGCCCCTCGGCTTGGCCGACCTGCCGCGGCGCATCGTCGACACGCTCTTGCTCTGGCAGCGCCGGGCCTCCGAGCGGCGGCATCTCCTCAGCATGGATGACCGGCTGCTGCAGGATCTGGGCGTGTCGCGCCTCGACGTCGAGTTCGAGGCCTCGAAGCCGTTCTGGCGCGCTTAAGCCCTCGGCCAGCCGTCCCCTGGGCCGGCGGGCTCGCTGGGCTCGGGCTCAGGCGGCGCTGAGCAGCTTTTCCCGCTCCGTCGCCTGCATGCTCGCGCGCTCGTTCATGCGCGCGAGCCAGGCGGCGAGCGTCTTGCCTTTCAGCATGCCCGCGCCTTCCGGCGTCCTCGCGAAATAGGCAAGGTGCGGCGCCAGCATCAGATCGGCGATCGAAATCTGGCCGCCGGCCATGAAGGCGTTGTCGCCTTTCAGTCGCTCGAGCTCGTCCACGCAGATCCGCGCATTCGGCAGCGCAGCGGCGATCACTGCTTCGTCCGGCGTGCCGCCCCGGAACTGCGGCACGATGATGCGCTGCCAGGTGATCGTCGCCGAGACCTGCGGGAAAAAATACCAATCGACGATGCCGGCGATCTGATTCATGCGCGCGGCGGCAGGCACCTCTTTGGGCTGCAGTGCCGGCCCGGGAAAGGCGGCGTCGACGTAGCGCAGGATCGCCTGCGTCTCGTAGAGCCGAAACGCACCGTGATCCAGCACCGGTATACGGCCGAAGGGGTTGCGCTGCAGATGCGCCTCGCTCTTGTGCTCGCCCATTGCCATGGCGGCCAGACGGTAGGAGACACCCTTCTCCTCCAGGCCCAGCAAGGCGCTCCTGACAAAAGGGCTTCCCGGGATGCCGTGGATGGTGATCTCGGCCATGAGTTGCTCTCCCTATCGACAGCGATGGACCTGCCGCCCGATCGCGATGGCATATCGTAAGTGGATACTTACCGATACGTCAAGCCGCTTGCGCGGCACCGCTAGCGCTGGCGCAGCAGCAGGCGGTTCAAGCCATTGAAGGCGGCATAGAACAGCCGGAACTGGCGATCGAACGCGGCCTCGTCCAGATCCTTGGCGACCTCGCCCGTCAGCGCCTGTCGGATTTCACCAAGGCTGGATCGCCCGTCGATGCGCTTTGCGATCGCCGGGGCGAGAGGCGGCAGGGGAGAGCGCAGAATGACGCCGTCGACCTCGGCGGTCAGGGTACCGGATGGCTTGATCCCGGCGGCCACGGTGGCAGGATCGAGATTGCGGAAGACCGGGACCCAATCGGGACTGTCAGGGCTGGCTACGCTCGGCCCGGCGTTGTCGGCTCTAACCGCATAGAGCACGTGACGGGCAAGGTTGCCCGCAAGCCGCTCGGCCGCCGCGGCCCGATCCAAGGGAGCCAGGCGGTCGAAACGCGGCAACAAGGTGGCGTCGCTGACGTAGCTCCTTGGCTCATAGCGCGCGGGCTCGATGAAGGACGACACTCTGAGTCCGGCGCCGGCGAGGAGCTCAGCCAGCTCCGGCACGGAGTAGGAGCGATCCTGGCGATGCAACAGGAGATCGTAGACGCCTGCATCGTCGCCCGTGACGTGATCCCCGACGAAGGGGTTGCGCTGCAACCAGTTGGTGGGCGGAAGCTGGGCCAAGAGCCGTCGCGTCAGCGAGATCCGCTCGCGATCGGGGAGATCGTCGGCGATCTGGCGGATCAGCGCCTGCATCGGATAGACGCCGGTGCGCCCGAAGGTGGCATAGACCATGAGGCCGATGCCGCCCTCGGGCTTGAGCGCGCGCGCCAAGCGGGCGAGCCCGGCTTTTGGATATGCGAGGTGATGCAGCACCCCGCAGCAATCGATGTAGTCGAAGGCCGCCTCCTCGTCCACGGCTTCGATCGCGCGTTGCTCGAAGCTGATGTTGGCAAGGCCCCGCGCCTTCGCGCGGGCCTTCGCCACGGCCAAAGAGGCGCTGGAGAGGTCGATGTAGTTGACCGCCGCCGGAACAGCGCGGTCGGCCAGGTGCTGCGCCAGCATGATCGCCCCGTCGCCGGTACCGCCGCCGGCAATGAGCGCGCGGAACGGCAGGCGCCAGTCGCGTTTGCCGGCGTAGATGTAGTGGTCGATCTCGAGGAGGTGGCTGGGGCTGCCCTCGATCAGCCGCTTCGATTCATCCCGCGGGTCCCGCGGTGGGTAGGGATAGGTTTCGTACTGGGCGCGAACCGGATCGTTGTCGCGAGTCAATGGAAGCCGCCCGTCAGAACGCCGCGTCGCTGGCGGGGTGAATCTGGCCGACCGGGGTGCCGACCCAATTCCTCAATGTTGGGGTGAATTCATCGGCGAGCGATGCGGCCTCCTCCCGGCTGAGCGCGCCCAGGCGGACAAGGGCTTGACCCATGGCGATGCCAGAGGCGCGTCCGGCGCCATCCTCGATCTTGATCGCCACGCCGATTCCCTTCTCCGGCAAGGCCGCCGCATGCACGCCCTCGGCCCCGCCCTTGACCAGGATTCTGCCGCGGCACGCGGCGATCACCTTAGAATCGAAGCGGCCGGTGCCGGCGATCATGAGCGGATTTGCGGCGACCGCGGCGACGACGCGCCGGCAGGCGGCGGCGCGCCCAGGCGAAAGCCCCGTTGGGTCGGCCAGGTGCGCGAGCGCGCGGGCCATCTCGGTCAAGCTCACGCCGAAGACCGGAATGCTGCAGCCGTCGCGCCCGCGCGGGCGCTGCCGCAGATTGGCCTCGCAGAGCTCCTCGAACAACGCGAGGAGCGCCCGCTGCACCGGATGATCGGGGTTGATGTAACCCTTGGTCGGCACACCCAGATGCCGGGCGACGGTGAGAAAGCCCGTGTGCTTGCCCGAGCAGTTGTTGTGGAGCTGGCTCGGCTCGATGCCGGAGCGGATCAGCCTATGGGCGACCTCGGTATAGCTCGGCAGCTGCACGCCGCATTCGAGATCGGCTTCGGAGAGTTCGATCCGTTGCAGCCAAGCCCTAACCGCGTCCACATGCATGGGCTCGCCATTGTGCGACGCGGACGCCAGCGCCACCTCGCGGTCGCTCACCTGGAACCGCTCCGCGGCACCGGATTCGACCAAGACGATGGCCTGCAACGGCTTGATCGCCGAACGCGGATAGATCGGCGTCCCGATCTCGCCCAGGGCCTCGAGGACACGGCCCTTGGCATCGATCACGGCGAGCGAGCCGCGATGGCGGCTTTCGACCATATCGCCACGGGTCACCTCCGCCAGGATCGGTGGGGCGATCATCGGTTCGGCACGTGGGTGGGGGCGGCTGATCATGGGGTGCTGGTGGAGGGATTGTTGACCGGGTTCGCGTCACCTTGCCCCCATGCTCCTCGTGGTGCAAGGTCCGCTTCATGCGCGGCTATTTCGGCATCGGTGTCGAGGGTATCAGCAAGGCGATGAATGTCGGCAGCCTGTTTCGCACCGCGCATGCCTTTGGAGCGAGCTTCGTCTTCACCATCGCCGCCGTCTACGACCGCGACGAGGGCGGGCTCGCCGACACCTCGGACACGGGCGACCAGGTGCCGTTCTACGAATATCCCGATCTCGCCAGCTTCACCCTGCCGCATGGCTGCCAGCTCGTCGGCATCGAGATCGCGAAGGACGCGAACGAGCTGCCGAGCTTTCGCCATCCCCGCACCGCCGCATACGTGCTGGGCTCGGAACGCTTCGGCCTGTCCGAGGCGATGCTCGCCCGCTGCGCCCATGTCGTGCGCATCCCCACGCGCTTCTCCATCAACCTCGCGATCGCCGGCGCGATCGTGCTCTACGATCGCACCATCAGCCTCGGCCGCTTCGCGCCCCGGCCGGTCGCCGCCGGCGGCCCCACCGAATCCTTGGCCCCACCGCAATTCGGCCCGCCCGCCTTCCGCCGCCGCGGGCCTGGGTGAGACGGCCGTCAGAGTCCCGCTCTTGGCTTGATCAGATGATGTCAGTCGGCTTTTCATCGTCGAGGCTTAGCAACACGCCGCGCGGTCGACATCGGCCCAATCGCTGCCGGGCGTGTCCGGCGGGAACGTGCTAACTGTGTTGTGGAGGCCCGCGCCAACGCAGGCGCGCGAGAGGTTCAGGGAATGCCATTTCTGGGTACCGTCATCTTGCTGGCATCCTTGGCATTTCTGCCGGGGATTGTTAGCGCTAGGGCGGATGATCCTCCGGCCGCCTCGCCAGCGGGAGCGCCTTCCCGCATGGTCGTGCGGGTGGTTGAATTGATCCCGCTGCCTGCGGTCGTTCTTGCCCGCGTTGCGGCGCGTCGCGTTGGCGGCGAGGGTGTGACGACCCTCTACGAGATCAATGCCGCCGGGCTGGATCTGCTGCTTGCAAGTCCGGAGCTGCAGTCGGTCGAGGTTGTCGCGACGCCCGGCAGCTCTGCCGCGATGATATCGGCGCTGCCCGCCGATCCTGTCCCTCTGCGCCGCCTGACTATCGATCTTGGTTTCGGCGAACCTACCGCCGCACCGGCATACGCTCCCAATGTTGCCCTCCGTGCCAGCACCGCGATTCCCGGAGCGACGATGCGTGCCGCGCCCGTCGTCAGCGATTTGACGGCGGCAGAGCCGGGCGTCATTGCCTTCCAGATCGAAGATGACCAAGGTGCCGTGCTGCAGGCTGGGTCTGCACCTGATCCTCGCTACGTCCGTGGCGAGCTGTCCGATGCCGATGGTCGGCTCTTCAGGCGTTTGGATGGTTGGGTCGGCGCCGGCGAATTGTTGCTGGACGTCCCCGACTTGCCCGGGGCCGCCGTTCTCAGACTGCGTATCGTCGACCGTGCCGATGGCGGTCCTATCCGGGCCCGCGATAGGATCTTGAGGCTGCCTTGACCGGCGTCTCCCGCGCGTCGATGGGTCGGCGTGCGATAGGTCGGCTCGTGCCGACGAGGCTGATCGTCGTCGTGGCGATCCTCACGGCTGGCATTTCCGATGCCAGGGCGACTGCCGCGGCCCTGCAGACGAACGGCCCTGCCGCCAACCGCGTCAACATAGTCATCCTCGGCGATGGTTATCGCAGCATCGAGCTGTCCAAGTTCGCCACCGATGCCGGCAGCTTGATGGGAACCTTCTTCAGCGAAGACCCCTGGTTGAGCTATCGGACCTATTTCAACGTCTGGCGCATCGATCGAGCGAGCAATCAATCCGGTGGCGCCGATTCCCAAAGCCAGACCCATGACACCGCCTTCGGTTCTTATTTCAATTGCTTCGGCATCCAACGCCTGCTGTGCGCCGATAGCCAGAAGGTCAATACGGCCGTTGCTCAGGAAATGCCGGCTGGCGTACCCATGATGGTCGTCGTTCTGGTCAACGACAGCCGGTATGGGGGATCGGGCGGAGCATTCAGCGTTGTCTCTCTCGATCCCAATGCATCGCAGGTGATGATGCATGAGGTCGGCCACTCGTTTGCGAACCTTTCCGACGAATATGTGGACCCTAGCACTTGCGCGGCCGGCATCTACGGTGCCCCCGTCAACAAGTTCAACGTGGCACCCACCTCCGACCGGGCGTCGCTGCCTTGGACCGCGTGGGTCGATGCGGCAACGCCGCTGCCCAGCCCTGATTCCGGTCCTGACGTGCCCGGCGCATACCTCGGTGGCTATTTTTGCCCTCAATATTTTCGTCCGACGCACGATTCGAAGATGAATCACCTGGGAATACCCTACTACCAAGTCAACCAGGAGCAGTTGCTTCGAAGCATCTATGCGAGAATCAATCCGATCGACTCGGCGTCGCCGGCGTCGAGCAGTGTTGCCGTCGACGGCGGAAGCGATGCCACTTTCAGCGTATCGACGCTGGTTCCCGCCAGTGGATCAGCGTTGTCGATCGCGTGGCGCCTCAGCGGACAGTTGGCTGGCCAGAATGCCACGCTGACACTGTCCGCAGCGGCGCTCGCTGCCCTTCCGACCGGAGGATCGGTTCTCGAGGTCGCCGTGAGCGACCGCACGTCCATGGTGATTCGCGATCCGAACAGCATCATGACGCGACGCCGGTCATGGACCTTGGTCAAAGGCGCTGCCAGCAGCCGTCCTCAGACAGGCTGGTGGTGGAATCCGACAGAGAGCGGCCGAGGCTTCAGCTTCGAGGTCAGCGGCAACAACATCTTTATGTCGAGCTATCTCTACGCAGGTGACGGCACGCCGCTCTGGTTCGTTGCGATGAGCCCTCAGCAGAGCAATCTGACCTTCCAAGGACCGCTCCAGCAATATGCCAATGGGCAAACCCTGTCCGGAAGCTACGGCGTCCCAGTTTTGAGCGGCTCGGTCGGCTCTGTGACGCTCAGCTTCGCCTCGCCAACGGTTGGGCAGCTGACCTGGCCCGGAGGTACCACGCCGATCCAACGCTTTGATTTCGTGCCAGGAGGTGCGGCCGCCGGCCCCGCCGCCGGCATGCCGCAGACGGGCTGGTGGTGGAATCCGGGGGAGGCTGGTAGGGGGTTCTTCTTCGAGGTGCAGGACACCACGATGTTCCTGTCGGGCTACATGTACGACAGCTCCGGCCAGGCCGCGTGGTACATCAGCCAGGCAACGATGAGCTCGCCCACGCTCTATGAAGGCACGCTTCAAGAATATCGAGGCGGGCAAACGCTGGGCGGAGCCTATAAGGCGTCAAGCCTATATGCCGACCGCGGCACGATATCGATTCAATTCTCGACGCCGACGACAGCGATCCTGACCTTGCCGAACGGGACACAAACGCCGCTTCAACGGTTTGGGTTCTAGTCAAGAGCCGGCGCCGAGATTCGCCCAATATGAGCCGCGCCTCTGGGTCATGAGGCTGTTCGAACGGCATGTGTCGAGCCTTCGGTGACACTCCCCATGCTCCCCACCCCGCGCCTCGTGCTGTCGCCGGCGACTACGGGCGATCTCGATCGCCTCTGGCGGCTGCTGACCGACCGCGAGGTCCGGCGCTATCTCTGCGACGACGTCGCGTTGACGCGGGCGGAGGTGGAGCGGCTGCTGGCCGGCTTAGCAATGCAAGACCCTCACCCTCACCCTCTCCCGCGGTGCGGGAGAGGGGGTGGCCGATACCTCGCTCATGCCCCCTCCCCCACACCGCGGGAGAGGGCCGGTGTGAGGGTTGGACTCATCCGATCGCGACGCCGATGCTGCCCGTACTCATAGCGTCGCGCCTGAGCCCAGCGGATTTTGCGAGAGCCGGGCGCGGCGCTCAATAGGTCAGCACGCGAACGTCGTCCTCCATGATCTGGACGACGAGATGCGCCGAGCCGATGAAGCCGGCGCATTCCGGGATCAGGTCCGCCTCGGTCATGTCGAAGAGATCGAGATTGCTCGGGCAGGCGTAGAGCTTGGCGCCGTGCTCATGGGCTTCCTTGATGAAGTCGTAGACGGTCTTATCGGCGCCGGGCTTGACCACCAGCGTCTCGGCGACGCCGCGGCGCATCAGCTTGCCGGCGGTCGCCATGCAGACGACCTCGACCTCATAGTCCATGGCGGCGGCGACCGCGGCCTGGACGAAAGGCGCGCCCAGCTCCTCGCCGTTGCGCGGATCGGTGTTGACGAGCACGATGATGAGCTTGCGGGCCACGCTTGCATTGTCCGGCCTCGGGGCCGCGCTTGCAAGGTGACGGAAAGGCGGGCGATGTCGACGATGGAATGGACCCTCGATCGGAGCTTCGACTACGAGGGCGACACGATTAGGTACCGCGTCATGGGCACCGGTCCCGATCTCGTGCTCGTTCATGGGACACCGTTTTCGTCCTATGTCTGGCATCGGATCGCGCGGGAAGCGGGGCGCACGTGGCGAATCCATGTCTATGACCTTCTGGGCTATGGCCAATCCACCAGGCGAGAAGGCCAAGACGTGTCGCTTGCCGTCCAAGACAAGGTGCTCGCGGCGCTTCTGGCGCATTGGCGGCTCGACCGTCCGGCAATCGTCGGCCACGATTTCGGCGGCGCAACGGTGCTACGCGCGCATCTTCTCGACGGATGCGACTTCAATCGAATCTTGCTCATCGATCCGGTCGCCATCCGGCCGTGGGGGTCGCCCTTCGTGCGGCACGTTCGTGACCATGAGGCGGCATTCCAAGGCATTCCGGCCTATATCCACGAGGCCATGGTCGCGCGCTACCTGCGCGGCACGATGGCCCGCCAAATTTCCGATGCCGAGCTCGCACCCTACCTCTCGCCATGGCTTGGCCCGGTTGGACAACCTGCCTTCTATCGGCAGATTGGACAGATGGATGAGCGCTTCACCGACGAAGTCGAGGCTCGGCTCGACACCATCCGTTGCCCGTTGAGCATCCTTTGGGGCGAGGACGACGGATGGATACCGGTCGCCCAGGGCGCTCGTCTGCAGCGCATGGTTCCGGGTTCGCGGCTGCGGATCGTGCCAAAGGCTGGACACTTGCTCCAGGAGGACGCGCCAGAAGCCGTAGTGGCCGCCATCTATGATCTCGGCGTCTAGCTGCGGTTGGCTCCCGTGGAAGCTCGGCCGGCCCTCCGTCTCCGCGTCATCGATTTCGGCTATGCCTCGGCGATCCAGTCACATGCCCTCTATCACGGGCTCGCCGCTGCCTTCGCCGCAGGAGATGCTTCCGTTCTGTCCCTGGTGAGCCCGATCGAGCCGCATATCTCCATCGGCCTCCATCAAGACCTCGCTCATGAGATCGACGAGGCCTATTGCGCCGGCCGCGGGCTGCCGGTCATTCGCCGGCGCTTGGGCGGCGGCGCCGCCTATCTCGATCGCGATCAGCTGTTCTTTCATTTCATCCTGCCCGGCGCCGGCGCGCTCGAACCTCCGGCGGCACTGTTCGCCCGGACCATGGCTCCGGTCATAGAGACCTATCGCACCTTCGGGATCGAGGCGCGCTATCAGCCACCCGGCGACATCGTCGTCGGCCAGCGCAAGATCGGCGCCTGCGCCGGTGCCGCGATCGGCGATGCCTCCGTCGTCATCGGCAGCTTCATGTTCGACTTCGACGCGGCCACCATGGCTTCGGCCCTCAGGGCGCCATCGGAGGAGTTTCGCGCCATCCTGCGGGCCGCCCTCGAGGAACGGATCACGACCATGCGGGCGCTGCTGCCGGCCGTCCCCGGGAGGGACGAGGTCAAGCGCCGCTTTCTCGGCGAATGCGCCCGTGCCTTCGGGCTGCCGGTCGAGATCTCGCAACCGAGCGTCCCAGAGGCGAGGGCGATCCAGGCGGCGGCTGAGGCGCTGCTGGAGCCGGACTCGACCGAAGCCGCGCGCGGCCCGATGGCGCGCCATGCGGTCAAGGTGGCGGAAGGCACGGTCCTGTCCGAGTGCGGCTTCAAGACCCAAGGCGATCCCGTTCGGCTCGTTCTCCTGGAGCAGGACGGCCGCATCGCCGAGCTCAGGCTCGGGGGCGCCATCGCCGGATTGACGGGGCGGGCGATGCAAGCATTGACGCTCCGGTTGCGCGGCACCGCGCTCGATGCCGAAGCGCTGCGCCGCGGGCTCGCCCGGGAAGCGGCCGACCTCCGGCTCGCCTTGCCGCCGCCGGAGCTGGAGCAGCTAGCCCGCGCCATTGAGGCGGCACGCCGGCAGCAATGAGATCCTGAGGGGCGCCCGTAACGAAGACGTGGCTTACGCTGGTCTTGGCAGGCACGGTATACTCAAAGAAAACGGCAACGCCACGGAAGCGGATTTCGCCGGATGGGGAATGCTCATGTCTTGGCTGACCTTGGCGATCGAGCCGAGGTTGCCCCCGCTGTTGCGCCTGGCCTCTTGGAAGTCGAGGATCTCCATGTGGAGTTCCGGACCTCCGCCGGCGTGGTGCACGCTGTCCAAGGGCTGAGCTTCAAGGTCAAGCCCGGCGAGATTGTCGCCATCGTCGGCGAATCGGGCAGCGGCAAGTCGGTTTCGGCCCTGTCGATCATGCGGCTTTTGCCGCGCCGAACCGCCCGCATCGCCAAGGGCAGCATCCGCTTCGAGGGCCGCGATCTCCTCGGCCTGTCGGACGAGGAGATGCGCCAGATTCGCGGGCGCGACATCTCGATGATCTTCCAGGAGCCGATGACCTCGCTCAATCCGCTCCTGCCGATCGGGCTGCAGATCACCGAGCCCTTGACCATCCATCTCGGCATGACCGAGGAGCAGTCGAAGGCCCGTGCCGTCGAGCTGATGCGGCTCGTCGGCATCTCCGCGCCCGAGACCAGGCTCGAGCAATATCCCCATCAGCTCTCCGGCGGCATGCGCCAGCGGGTGATGATCGCGATCGGACTCGCCTGCAACCCGAAGCTCATCATCGCCGACGAGCCGACCACGGCGCTCGACGTCACCATCCAGGCGCAGATCCTCGAGCTGATGAAGGACCTCGCGCGCCGTTTCAACATCGCCCTCATCCTGATCACGCACAACCTCGGCATCGTGGCGCGCTATGCCGACCGGGTGATCGTGCTCTATGCGGCTCGCCTCGTCGAGCAGGGCGAGGCCGATGCGGTGTTTCACCGGCCGCGCCATCCCTACTCCATGGGCCTGTTGCGCGCGGTGCCGCGGCTGGATCGGCCGCGCGGCCAGCGGCTGGAGACGATCGAGGGCCTGCCGCCCAATCTGACGGATGCGCCGCCGGGTTGCCGCTTCCAGCCGCGCTGCCCGCACCGGATTGCTCGATGCGCCGACGACCCGCCCTTGATCGAGGTCGAGCCCGACCACGTCTCGGCCTGCTTCCGCGCCGCCGAGATCGCGGCCGGCCAGCTCACCGAGCAGCGAGCCGGCACCGGAGCGATCGTCGGCGACGAGGTCCAGCGCCGCGCGCCGCTCCTCTCGGTGCGCCATCTGGTCAAGCACTTCGCCGTCAATTCCGGCTGGCGCGGCAGCCGGTCTACCGTGCGTGCCGTCGAGGATGTGAGCTTCGACATCTTTCCCGGCGAGACGCTGGGCCTCGTCGGCGAGTCCGGCTGCGGCAAGACCACGATCGGCCGCCTGATCCTCCGCCTGGAGACGCCGACCTCCGGCGAGATCAGGATCGAGGGACGCGATCTTGCCCGCGCCAGCCAGACGGACCTCATCGCCATTCGCCGGCGCGTGCAGGTCATCTTCCAGGATCCCTATAGCTCGCTCAATCCCAGGATGACGGTGGGCGAGATCGTCGCCGAGCCCTTGGCGGTGCATCGCATCGTCGAGACCCCTCGGGCGGTGGCGGAACGGGTGGCGCTGCTTCTCGGCCAGGTAGGGCTGAGACCGGAGATGCGCGCCCGCTATCCCCATCAGCTCTCGGGCGGGCAAAGGCAGCGCGTCGGCATCGCCCGCGCGCTCGCCTTCGAGCCGGCCTTCATCGTCTGCGACGAGGCCGTCTCGGCGCTCGATGTGTCGATCCAAGGCCAGATCATCAACCTGCTCGAGGACCTGCAGCAGGCCTACGGCCTCGCCTTCCTCTTTATCGCCCACGATCTGGCGGTGGTTCGCCACATCTCGATGCGCGTGGTGGTGATGTATCTGGGTCGGGTCATGGAGGTGGCACTTCGCGACGAGCTCTATCGCGATCCGCTTCACCCCTACACCAAGCTCCTCTTGGACGCTGCCCCGGTCCCCGACCCGACGATCGAGAAGGCGCGGGCGCCACGGCTCATCTCCGGCGAGTTGCCGAGCGCGCTCCGCCCCCCGGTCGGCTGCGTCTTCCATACCCGCTGTCCGATGGCGAGCCAGGAATGCAAGGAGGCCGTCCCGGCGCTGCGCGAGGTCCGGCCGGGGCATTACGCCGCCTGCATAAAGGTGTAAATTGCGCACCAAGACGGGAGCAATTCCTTCAGCCGTTAAGGGAGGAGCGACATGCGCAGACTAACGACGTTGCGGGTACTCGCCGCCGGCCTGTTAGCCGCTGGTCTCGCCGGCTGGCCTGCCTTCGCCGACGAGCCGAAGCGGGGCGGGATCCTCAATCTTGCCATCTCGGCCGAGACGGCGACTTATGACGGCATTGCCTCCGACACCTTCGCCACCATGCATTTCGCGGCGCCATTCTACTCCGAGCTGCTCAAGTTCGACCTCGCGAGCTATCCGAAGCTGAAGGGCGATCTGGCCGAGTCCTGGAGCGTAGCCAGCGACCTCAAGTCCTACACCTTCAAGCTGAAGCCGAACGTGACCTTCCACGACGGCTCGCCCCTGACCTCGGCCGACGTCAAGGCGAGCTATGACCGCATGCGCAAGCCGTCGCCGGGCGTGGTCTCGGTCAGGCAGGCGACCTTCGAGGACATCGGCACGATCGAGACGCCGGATCCGCTGACCGTGGTCTTCCGCATGGCGGACGTGAACCCGGGCATGCTCGAGCACTTCGCCAGCCCCTGGAACTTCATCTATTCCGCCGCCAAGCTCGCCCAGGATCCGAAGTTCCCCGAGCAGAACATCCTCGGCTCCGGTCCGTTCAGGTTCGTCGAGCATGTGCGCGGCAGCCACGTGCAGGGTGTGCGCAACGACAAGTACTTCCAGGCCGGCAAGCCCTATCTGGACGGCTTCCGCGGCGTCTTCATGCTGCAGCCGGCCGCCATGCTGAACGCCATGCAGGGCGGGCAGGTGCTGGGCGAGTTCCGCGGCATCTCGCCGGCCGAGCGCGATCGGCTGAAGCAGGCGATGGGCGACAAGATCCGCACCGAGGAGTCGAGCTGGACCTTGAACCTCTTGGTCAGCTTCAACACCCAGAAGAAGCCTTTCGACGACGTCCGCGTCCGGCGCGCGCTGTCGATGGCCATCGACCGCTGGGGCGGCAGCCAGGGCTTGGCGCGCACTTCGACCTTGAACGGCGTCGGCGGCCTCATGCGCCCCGGCTCGACCTACGCCACGCCCGAGGCGGAGCTGGTCAAGCTGCCAGGCTTCAGCAAGGATATCGGCGCCTCGCGCGCCGAGGCGAAGAAGCTCCTGGCCGAGGCCGGCGTTCCGAACCTCAGCTTCAAGCTGCTCAACCGCTCGATCGCCCAGCCCTACACCCCGGCCGGCGTGTTCCTGGTCGACCAGTGGCGGCAGATCGGCGTGACGGTTGAGAATCTGCAGCAGGAGACCTCGCCGTATTTCGCCGCGCTCTCCAGCGGCAACTATGACGTGGCGGTCGACTTCTCCAACCTGTTCATGGACGAGCCGACGCTCGGCCTGTCGAAGTACGTCTCCTTCGACCGGGCGCCGGAGAACCGCTCCCGGGTGATCGACCGCGACATCGATTCCTTGTTCGATAAGCAACGCCACAGCGTCGATACGAAGGTGCGCGGCGATCTCAT
Source organism: Pseudomonadota bacterium (assembly GCA_016195085.1). Lineage (NCBI taxonomy): Bacteria > Pseudomonadati > Pseudomonadota > Pseudomonadota bacterium. The sequence goes on from JACQAG010000072.1 coordinate 21,443, forward strand.
CCGGCAGATGGAGAAGCGCACCTTGGAGCAGTCCTATTCGGTGCCTCTCCTCTGGTGGCACCGGATCGTCGCCACCAATGCCAAGCTCATGGGCTGGCAGATGTCGGCGAGCCATCTCCTGGGTCAGGATTTGGCCGACGTCTGGCTCGCCGAGTGAGGGGCGGCCGGTAAGGCGACAATCTCCCAAAGTCATGCGCAGACCCTCACCCGCCTCGCTGGCGCTCGGCACCCTCTCCCGCAGTGCGGGAGAGGGAGGCCCCTGCGTCTTCGCGGGAGGGTGAGGGTTCGGCGACGCCATGCTGCGCTACACCGCTAACCGGCTCCTGTTGATGGTACCCACACTCATCGGGGTGGCGGTGCTGGTGTTCTTCATGCTGCGGATCATTCCCGGCGACGTGGTCGAGGTGAAGCTCCGCGCCGATGGCGGCAATGTCAGCCAGCAGACGATCGAGGTCGAGCGCAAGCGGCTCGGCCTCGATCGGCCGATGGCGGTGCAGTTCGCCGACTGGATGGTGGGTCTGGCGACGCTCGATCTCGGCACTTCCATGTGGACCACCCGGCCGGTCAGAGAGGAGATCGCCATCCGGCTCGAGCTGTCGATCGAGGTGGCGATCATGGCGACCTTCTTCGCGGTCCTCATCGCCGTGCCGCTCGGCATGACCGCAGCACTGATGCGCGACACCTGGATCGACTACGTCGTGCGCCTGGTCACCATCGGCGGCCTCGCCGTGCCGTCGTTCTGGCTCGGCATGATGATCATGATCGGGCTGCTGACGTTCTTCAATTGGCTGCCGCCGATCACCTTCACGCCGATCTATGTCGATTTGAAAGAGAATCTGACGCAGCTCGTGTGGCCGGCGATGGCGGTCGGCTACCGCTACTCCGCCGTGGTCGCGCGCATGATCCGCTCGTCGCTCCTGGAGGTGCTGGGCGAGGACTACATCCGCACCGCGCGCGCGAAAGGCGTCTACGAGAAACTGGTGATCGGCCGCCACGCGCTGAGGAACGCGCTCCTGCCGGCGATCACGGTCATCGGGCTGGAATTCGCCTTTCTCATCGGCGGGCTGGTGGTGACCGAGCAGGTGTTCAACTTGAACGGCCTCGGCAAGCTGTTCGTGCAGAGCGTGTCGCGCAGCGACTTCACCCTGGTGCAAGGCCTGGTCATGCTGATCGCGCTGTTCTACGTTTCGGTCAATCTCGTCGTCGACCTGCTCTACGCGGTCTTCGATCCCAGGGTGCGCTACCGGTGAGGCCGCCGCCATGACCATCGCCGAGACTGTCTACCGGCCGACGCGCACGCTCCGGCAGAGCCTGCTCGTGCGCTTCTGCCGGGCGCAGCCCCTGGGTGCCGTGAGCCTGGTGGTCATCGTGGCGATGATGGCCGCCGGCGTCTTCTCCGAATTGGCCGCACCCTACGATCCGGTGGCGATCGATTTCGGCGGGATGCTGGCGGCGCCGTCGCTGCAGCATTTCTGCGGCACCGACGCCTTCGGCCGCGATGTGTTCTCGCGCATCATCTATGGGGCGCGCACCGCGCTGGCGATCGGCTTCCTCTCTTCCTTGAGCGGCTCCTCCATCGGCGCCGTGCTGGGCGCCACGTCGGCCTATTTCGGCGGCCACATCGACAATTGGGTGCAGCGCCTCATCGACATCATGCTGGCCTTCCCGATCATCGTGCTGGCGCTCGTGGTGGTAACCGTGCTCGGACGCAGTCTCGTGCTCGGCGTCGACGCCAACCTCATCGTCGCCATCGCCATTCCCATCATCCCGAACGTGACCCGGGTGGTACGGGCCGCCGCGCTGTCGATCCGCAACCTGCCCTACATCGATGCGGCGCGCGCCGGCGGCTATTCCCATGCCCGGATCATCTTGAGGCACATGGCCCCGAACCTGGTGGCGCCCTACATCATCATGTTCACCGCCTTCATCGCCCAGGCGATCCTGTTGGAGGCCTCGCTCTCCTTCCTCGGCCTCGGCGTGACCGAGCCGACGCCGGCCTGGGGTCTCATGCTGTCGGGCAACGCCACGGATTTCTTCAAAGAGGCGCCGTGGATGATCTTCTTCCCGGGCCTCGCCATCAGCCTCGCGGTGTTCGCCTTCAATCTCTTCGGCGATTCCTTGCGCGATTGGCTCGATCCCAAGTTCAAGACGTAGTGATGGCCTTGCGCCATGACGTGGTCGTGGTTGGGGCGGGCAATGCCGCTCTCTGCGCTGCCTTGGCGGCCCGCGAAGCGGGTGCCGATGTGCTGGTACTGGAAGCCGCACCCGAGCCCTTCAGCGGTGGCAATACGCGGTTTACCGCCGGCGCCATGCGGGTCGTCTATGACGGTGTGGAGGATTTACGGCGCCTGATGCCGGACTTGACCGACGAGGAGGTGGCCCGCACCGATTTCGGTACCTACACCGCCGAACAGTTCATGGACGACATGGGCCGGGTCACGCAATGGCGCAGCGACCCGGAGCTGGCAGAGACCCTGGTCGGCGGCAGCCGCGAGGCGCTCCTGTGGATGCGCTCGAAGGGAGTGCGCTTCCAGCCGATCTACGGCCGCCAAGCCTTCAAGGTCGACGGCAAGTTCAAGTTCTGGGGTGGGCTCACGGTCGAGGCCTGGGGCGGCGGGCCGGGCCTGATCGAGGCCTTGACCGCCGCCATCCGCCGCGAGGGCATCGCCCTTTGGTACGGGGCGCGGGCGGTTCGCCTCATCAATGAGGACGACGGCGTCGCCGGCGTTATGGTCAAGCATGACGGGGTGAGCCGGGAGGTGCGGGCGGGTGCGGTGGTTCTGGCGTGCGGCGGCTTCGAGGCGAACACCGAGTGGCGCACCCGCTATCTCGGGCCCGGCTGGGATCTGGCCAAGGTCCGCGGCAGCCGCTTCAACATGGGCGACGGCATCCGCATGGCGCTCGAGATCGGCGCCTCGCCCGCCGGCAACTGGTCGGGATGCCACGCCGTCGGCTGGGAGCGGAACGCGCCGGAGTTCGGCGATCTCGCCGTGGGTGACGCCTTCCAGAAGCACAGCTATCCCTTCGGCATCATGGTCAACGCCAAAGGCCGGCGGTTCGTCGACGAGGGTGCGGATTTCCGCAACTACACCTATGCGAAATACGGCCGCGTCGTCTTGGAGCAGCCCGGGCAATTCGCCTGGCAGGTGTTCGATGCCAAGGTCGTGCATTTGCTGCGCGACGAATATCGCATCAAGCAAGTGACCAAGGTCGCGGCCGGCACGATCGAAGAGCTGGCGGGCAAGCTGGAGGATGTCGACACGACCGCCTTCAAGGACGAGATCGCCCGCTACAACCCAGCCGTCAGGACCGAGATTCCGTTCAATCCCAACGTCAAGGACGGCAGGCGCACAGAAGGGCTCGCCATCGACAAGTCGAATTGGGCGAACACGATCGACACCCCACCCTTCGAAGCCTATGCCGTCACCTGCGGCATCACCTTCACCTTCGGAGGGCTCAGGATCGACGGCGCGGCGGGCGTGGTGGACACTGCGGGTGCGCCCATCGGCGGGCTCTTCGCCGCAGGCGAGCTCGTCGGCGGCCTCTTCTATTTCAACTATCCCGGCGGCACCGGCTTGACCTCAGGCTCGGTGTTCGGCCGCATCGCCGGCGGCGCGGCCGCAAGCCACGCGCTCAGCCGCCGGCAGCGATCCGCTGAGCGATCATCGTCTTGAAGGCCTCGACGATGCGCGGCACGTAGACGTGCTTGTAGGGGAAGTCGGTCTTCGAGTCGTTGAGGTGCACCAGCATGGTGGCGTTGGCCTCGAACACGAAGAGGCGTCCGTCCCGGGTCAGCGTGCAATCGATGCCGAAATAGTCCAGCGGCACCAGCCGGGCGATTTCTTGTAGAGCCGCCGTCGCCTTGGCGCCGAAGACCTCGTCGAGATCGGCGAGGAAGCGGTGCTCCTCGTCCTTCATCCACTCGGTCTCGCGCATTTTGGTGCGGTAGTAGTGCACCTTCCAATCCTCGTAGATGGCGAGGTGGTAGGGATAGGGGCGGCCGTCGACGAAGGCGACCCGATACTTCCGGTAATAGCCGTCGGCGCTCCGGAAATCGACGAACTGCGTCAGGTAAAACTCGCGGCCTGCGACGTCCCGCAGAAACGGCATCATCGCGGCGGGCGCATCGATGCGGACGAGATCGTCGCCGCCATGGGCGCCGAAGGGCCTGACCAGGATCGGCATGGCGAGGCCGGTGGCCGCCAGGGTCGCCTCCAGCCGATGCGGCGCCAGGTCTGCACGCGTGACCCGCACCGTGACCGGCACGAAGCCACCCTCGATGCCGGCGAGCAGGCGGGCCATGCGGTCGCGGGTGGTGCCGCGCACCGCCTCCGGGTGGTTGAGCCGTGGCTCGGGGCGCGAGGCGAGAAAGGTGCTAGCGAGCGCCAAGCCGCGCTCCGCCTTGTCGGGCTCGCCGATGCCGTTGAAGATCGCATCGAATGCCGGCAGGACGGGCGGCGCTTCGCCTTCGCCCACATCGAGGAGCACGAACTTGTGCAAGGTGAAGTTGTCGCGGGTCAGGAGCGCGCCGAACGGCACGTTGACGTCATCGGGCGACATCAGCAGCAGCACCGTGGGCGCCGTCGGGTCGGCGAGGCAGAGCTCGGTGTAGATGCGCTTGGAGGCAAGCGCGGCCAGCCGGTGGGCGCGGGCGGCGGGAAGATCGTCGCGCAGCCGAGAGATGTAGGAGAGCGCCATATGCGCGTCGGGATTCCCGGGCTCGATCGCCAGATACCGTTCATAGGCGACGCCGGCGGACTCGTACTCCTCTAGGTCCTGCAGGAGATTGCCGAGCTGGCCCAGGCTCAGGGTTCGCCCGGGATCGAGGGAAAGCGCCCGACGCTCGGCGGATGTCGCCTCGGCGATGCGGCCGGCGCCCTGCAGGCTTTGGGCGAGCATGGCGTGGAAATCCGGCAGCGTGGGAGCGATGGCAAGCGCCCGGCGCCCGCTCGAGAGCGCCCGCGCGCTCAGAGCCCTGCGCCCCTCGGTCTGGCCCAGGAGGCCGTGGGCGAGCGCCAAGCCGGGAGCGAGCGCCAGCGTCCTGCGATAGGCGGCGAGTGCCGCCTCGATCTCCTGGAGCTGCCGCCTGGCATTGCCGAGATTGAGGTGGAGCTCGGCCTGATCGGAGCGCTGGGCGAGCGCGCGATGAAACCACGGAATGGCGTCGGCGGGACCCCGGGCCTCGTCGAGGGCGGCACCGAGATTGCTGCCGGCGCCGGCATGCGCGGGCGCCCAGGCCAGTGCCCGCCGGTAGGCCGTCAGCGCCGCTGCGATCCGTCCGCGGCCGCGCTCGACCGTGCCTAGCGCGTCATAGGCCTCGGCGAAGCCCGCCGATGGTGCCGCCGCCCGGCGATAGGCGAGGGCGGCCAGGGCCAGCCCTCCCATGCCCCGGTGGATCTCGCCCAGCTGCGCCAGGCGCAGCTTCTCGCCGGGAGCCAAGGCGAGCGCGCGGCGATAGCCGGCCAAGGCCGCGCCAAGATCCCCCTGCTGGCGCTTCGCCTCGGCGAGGGTGGCGTGGAAGTCCGGCACAGTGGGCTCGAGCCGGGCTGCCTCGGCGATGCGCAAGTCCGCTTCCGCCGGCCGGCCGAGCTGGAGCGCCAGCGTGCCCAGAAGGTAGAGCGCCACCGTATTGCCGGGCTCGGATTCGAGCACCCGCCGGTAGAGCGGCTCCGCCACATCGAGGCGGCCGGCCTGGTGCTCACGCGCGGCGGTGGCGAGCGCTTCGGCGAGGGAGACCATCGCCGGAATATAGTGTCCCGCCCCAGAAATTCGTCAGCGAATTTCTGGGACAAGCGGGCCACTAATCTATTGAATCTAGTGTGATGATTCCGAAGTTCGATGACGAACTTCGGAATCATCACACTAGCCTCCGCCCTGGTAGGGCATTCCTTCGGAGAATTTCCTCATATGTACAAGCTCTTCTACGCCCCGGGCTCGGCGGCCATGGCGCCCCATGCCGTGCTCGAGGAGATCGGCGCCCCGCACGAGCTGGTGCGCGTCGATACCGCCGTAGGTGCGCACAAGCGCCCGGACTATCTCAAGCTCAATCCCCATGGGCGGGTGCCGACCTTGGTCGACGGCGATCTCGTCATCTACGAGGCGGCCGCGATCACGCTGCATCTGGCCGACGGCCACCCGAATTCCGGCCTCGCCCCCGCCTTGGGTATGCCGGAGCGGGCCCGCTACTATCAATACCTGGTCTATCTCACCAACACGGTGCAGGAAGCGTTCATCCAGTATTACCACGCGGAGTACTCGGCCGAGAGCGAAGCGGCCCGAGCCGAGGTGAAGGCCATGGCCGAGCGCCGGCTCTCCGGTATGTGGGAGAAGCTCGACGCCGCTTTGGCCAAACCCGGCCCCTATCTCCTCGGCGAACAATTCTCCGCCGCCGATCTCTATCTCATGATGCTGGCGCGGTGGAGCCGCAACATGGCGAAGCCGGCGACCAGCCATCCCCATATGAAGCGCCTCATTGACCGCGTCAGGGCACGCCCCGCGGTGGAGCGGATGATGCGGGCGGAGGGGCTGGAGTGAGGGGTGTGCGACGCCTGTGCCTCATAGCGGCGGTCCTGGCGTCGCAGGCCTGGGCGAGGGGCGCAAGCGCTCTCGACGACGACGGCAATGCGAACCTCCACGGACAGGGGGCCTCCACCTGCGCCGCCTTCGGTGCTGCCCGCAAGGCGGGCAAGGCCGCAGACTACGAGCAGTGGCTCGACGGCTACCTGTCCGCGGTCAACTTGGTGCTGCCCGACACCTACGACATCCTGGGCGCCAAGGAGCGGGGGGCGGCCTTGGCCTGGCTCGACCAGTATTGCGCCGGGAACGCTGGCGATGCCTTCGGCTTCGCCGCTAACCGCCTGGCGGCCTATCTCTATCCCAACCGCCATGCGAGCAAGCCCGCCAAGTGAGGCCCCGCCGAGCGAGGGGAGGGACGCTCTTGCTCTCTGCTTCGCCACTCCTATACTCCCGCGCCGCGCTCCGCCGGTCCCGCCGCCTTCCTTCCCTCGAACGAGGCTCCGCCATGTCCGATTCCGTGAAACGCGTCGTGCTCGCCTATTCCGGCGGCCTCGACACTTCGATCATCCTCAAATGGATCCAGGAGACCTACCGCGCCGAGCTGGTGACCTTCACCGCCGATCTCGGCCAGGGCGAAGAGCTGGAGCCGGCGCGCCGCAAGGCGGAGATGCTGGGCGCGAAGAAGATCTACGTCGAGGATCTGCGCGAGGAGTTCGTTCGCGACTTCGTCATGCCGATGTTCCGCGCCAACGCGCTCTACGAAGGCATGTATCTGCTCGGCACCTCGATCGCGCGGCCGTTGATCGCCAAGCGCCAGATCGAGATCGCGCGCGAGGTCGGCGCCGATGCGGTCGCCCATGGCGCCACCGGCAAGGGCAACGACCAGGTGCGCTTCGAGCTGACCTATTATGCGCTCGAGCCCAACATCAAGGTGATCGCGCCCTGGCGCGAGTGGAAGCTCACCTCGCGCACTGCACTCATCGACTATGCCGAGAAGAACCAGATCCCGATCGCCAAGGACAAGCGCGGCGAGGCGCCGTTCTCGGTCGACTCCAACCTCCTGCACATCTCCGCCGAGGGGAAGGTGCTGGAAGACCCGTGGCAGGAGCCGCCGCCTTACGTCTACAGCCGCACCGTGGCGCCGGAGGACGCGCCGGACAAGGCGACCTATGTCGAGATCGAGTTCGAAGGAGGCGATCCGGTTGGGGTCGACGGCAAGCGCCTGTCGCCGGCCCAGCTCCTGACCCGGCTCAACGAGCTCGGCGGCGCCAACGGCATCGGCCGCCTCGATCTGGTGGAGAACCGCTTCGTCGGCATGAAGAGCCGCGGCGTCTACGAGACCCCGGGCGGTACGATCTGGCATATCGCCCATCGCGCGATCGAGAGCATCACGCTCGACCGCGGCATGGCGCATCAGAAGGACGAGCTGATGCCGCGCTATTCCGAGCTCATCTATAACGGCTTCTGGTTCTCGCCCGAGCGTCGCATGCTGCAGGCCGCCATCGACGAGAGCCAGAAGCGCGTCAACGGCACCGCCAGGCTCAAGCTCTACAAGGGCAACGCCACGGTCGTCGGGCGCAAATCGCCCAACAGCCTCTATCGCCTGGACTACGTCACCTTCGAGGAGGACTCGGTCTATAACCAGAAGGAGGCGGAGGGCTTCATCCGCTTGAATGCGTTGAGGCTCAGGCTGGGGAAGCTGGCGGGGGGGTGAGCGCCCGGCTCATGGCGCGAAGACGCCGATCCCGGCGATCCAAGGATGCGCTCCGAATAGGCCGGCATAAAGTGCCAACCCGCCCATGACCCTAGCCCAGCCGATGCCGCGCCAATCGACGCGGGTGCGCTGGTCGTAGATCGCCAGGAAGGGCATGAGTGAGCTCCGCATGGCGAAGGGTCCCCAGGCCGCACCCAGCGTCTCCGCCTTCTTTCGATCGATGCGAAACATGCCGAAGAGCGCGTAGCCGCCGATCGTCAGAAAGAAGACGAGGCTGGCGAGATCGCCGGTGGGCGGGATATGGGCGAAGGCCCAGAGCGCCAGCGCCCAGAAGATCGGATGGCGGGTGATGCTGAGGATGCCGGGTGCGGGATTGGCATCGATGGTGAGCAGGGATCGGGCTTGGCCCAGCATGGTCGGGTTGGGGGTGGTGTAGCCGGCCACCAGCAGGATCGAGGCGAACGGCATCACCAGGATGGGAACCCAGCGTCCGGCACTGCCGCCGGACCAGAGTGGCGCCATCGGTGCCCGCGCATAGGCGAGCGCCAGCCAGATCAGCGCCAGCGCCGAGACGGCGGTGTAGAGAGCCAAATAGGTCGGCTCGCCCAATGCCGTCACCAAGCGCTGGCGAACGCCGAGTGTTGCCGGGAGGCTATGGCTGAGGACGAAAACACCGGCGGCGATGACCAGAGCCTGCATGGTGCCGATCATGGCCCGGCACTATACTACGAAGGGGCCTATGCCGGGCCGTTCCGTCTCAGGAAGCCGCCCACAAACCAAGCGGAGGAAATCCGATGTCCATGACCAAGCAAGCCATCTTCAGCGCCGCGGCGCTGGCGGCGACGGTCGCCCTGGCGCTGGCGGCCCCCTCTTTGGCGGCGGGGGCGGCGAAAACCGCCGCGCTCCGCGTCTCCGTCGACCGCATCGCCCGCACCAACGATCCGATCCCGGCGCAATACGCCTTCTGCGTGCCTTCGGCGCAAGGGCACACGGCGATGGGCGCCAACAAGAATCCGCGGATCCACTGGAGCAAGGGTCCGGCCGGAACCCAGTCCTACGCCATCATCGTCCACGACACCGACGTGCCCAGCAAGTTCGACGATGCCAACAAGGAAGGCCGGACCATCTCCAAGGATTTGAAGCGGATCGACTTCGTCCACATGGTGCTGGTCGACATTCCGGCGGCCATGACCGAGATCGCCGAGGGCAAGGACTCCGACAAGGTGACGCCCAAGGGCAAGCCGCCGGGCAAGACCGACCATGGGGTGCGCGGCGTCAACGACTACGGCAAGTTCATGTCCGGCGACATGGCCGGCGCCTATGGCGGCTATGACGGCCCGTGCCCGCCCTGGAACGACTCGATCCCGCACCACTACCACTTCGTCGTCTATGCGCTCGACGTTCCGAACTTGAACCTCTCCGGCAATTTCGGCGCGGCCGAGGTCAGGAAGGCGGTCAAGGGGCATGTACTGGGCCGCGGCAACTTCACCGCCGCCTACACCCAGAACCCGGACGTCGAGCTCATGGCGAAGAAGTAGCGGCGACGGATGTCGCGCCAAACATAACCACGGGACGCAAGGCCCTCACCCGCCTCGCTGGCGCTCGGCACCCTCTCCCGCATTGCGGGAGAGGGGGGACCTGCGCAAAGCGCGGGTGGGTGAGGGTTTTCGTGTGCCGCGAGCTGCCTGCGCGCTAGCCGACGCTCGGCAGCTTGATGCCCCGCCGGCGGCAGGCGGCCTTGAGGGTGTTGCTCAAGAGGCAGGCGATCGTCATCGGACCGGCGCCGCCGGGGACCGGGGTCAAATGGCCGGCCACGGTTCTCGCCTCGGCGAAGAGCACGTCGCCGACGAGGATCGGCTTGCCTTGACGCTCGACCCGGTTGATGCCGACATCGATGACGATGGCGCCGGGCTTGATCCAGCTGCCCCGCACCATCTCGGGGCGGCCGACCGCGGCGATGAGGATATCCGCGCGCCGGCACTCCTCGGGAAGATGCCGGGTGCGGGAATGGGCCATGGTGACCGTGCAGTGGCGTTGCAGGAGGAGCTGCGCCACCGGCTTGCCGACGAGATTGGAGCGGCCCAGCACCAGGGCCCGCAGGCCCTCGAGCGGGCGCCCGACCGTGTCGATGAGATGCATGCAGCCCTGTGGCGTGCAAGGGACCATGCCGTCGACGCCAAGCGCCAGGCGGCCGGCATTGACCACATGCAAGCCGTCGACGTCCTTGTCCGGGTCGATCGCATCCAGCACGGGGGCGGCTTCGAGCCCGGCCGGCAGCGGTAGCTGCACCAGGATGCCGTCGACCGCGGGATCGGCGTTGAGCTTCGCGACCAGCGCCAGCACCGCGGCCGCGCCGGCGCTTGCCGGCAGCTTGTGCTCGAAGGAGCGCATACCGGCGGCGACCGTGGCGCGCCGCTTGTTGCGAACATAGACCTGGCTTGCCGGATCCTTGCCGACCAGCACCACGGCAAGGCCGGGCTGGACGCCGTTCTCGTGGCCGAGACGGGCGACTGCGGCGGCGGTCTCCCGGTTCATCCGGTCGGCCAGCGCCTTGCCGTCGATGAGCATGGCTTCGCTCATGCCGCAGCCTGGAGGATGCGTTGCGCCAGGCTCTCCGCATCGCCCGAGATCCGGAGCGTCTTGGTGCGGTCGGAGGCGCCGCGCTCGAGCGCGATGGTCGATTTCGGCAGCCGCCAACGCTTGGCCAGGAGTTCGATGAGGGCTTGATTGGCTTGGCCTTCCGTCGGCGCCGCCGTCACCCACACCTTGAGCGCAGCCGCTCCCGCGGCATCGACGACGATGCCGCCGATGCGCGCCGCCGACGCCTTCGGCGTGAGGCGCACCGTCAACAACACACCGTCGGGAAGCAGACGAACCGGGCTCGGGGATGCCTTGCCGGCGGCTAGAGGTAGTTGACGCTGACCCAAATCACCAGCCGCTTCAGGAAATAGAGGCCCAGCAGGAGGACGATCGGCGAAATGTCGACGCCGCCGATCATCGGCACGTGACGGCGGATGGGCCTGAGGGCCGGCTCGGTCAGCCGGTAGAGGAACTCGCCGATGGTGTAGACGAGCCGGTTCGAGGTGTTGACGACGTTGAAGGCGACGAGCCAGCTCATGATCGCCGAGATGATGACGACCCAGGTATAGAGCTCCAGCACGACAAGGATGAGGTCGGAGACTGGATTGAGCATGGGCGTTGGCCGCGGACGCTTGTTTTCGTTGCCGGCACCCTAGCGATGCCACGGTGCCCGTGCAAGAAAATGCCGCGGCTTGACAGGCGCGCCGGGGCGCCCTTATACCCCCTCTGACAGCGGATGGGGCCGTAGCTCAGCTGGGAGAGCGTCGCGTTCGCAATGCGAAGGTCGGGAGTTCGATCCTCCTCGGCTCCACCAACCCCTCCGATTTCGCCGATTGTCGTCGGGCGAGCAGATGTCGCCCCGGGAGAGGACCTATCGCTCCGTCGGAAGCGGTTGTCGCTCTTGGGCCCCAATTCGCACGCGGAAGCTGGAACGGTCCGCCGGCGGCCGGGGCGTCCTCTTCATACGTGCGGGTGGCACGCGATTCGCTCTAAGAAACCGTCACCGCGCAACGCGTAAGGGTCGACAACGGCTACTTCAAGACCCAATTGGGAATGGCCGCAGCGACCGGCTCGAAGAACACCACCAAGAACAGCACGAGCACCTCGGCGATGATAAACGGCAGCACGAAGCGCACGGTCTGGTCGTAGGTCGTGCGGGCAATGGAGGTGGTGACGAACAATAGCGCCGCCACCGGCGGCGTGGTCGAGCCGATCTGGTTCGACATGACCATGATCAGGCCGAGCTGGAACGGATCGACGTTGAACGTCGAGCCGATATAGACCGCGACCGGCACGAATATGATCAGGATCGCCATCGATTCGACGAACATGGTCAAGATCAGCATCGCGACGGTGAGGACGACGAGGACGCCGGTCTTGGTGGTCGCCAAGCCGGTGATCAGCGCGATCGCGATCTCGTTGAATTGCAGGTAGGCGAGCAGCCAGCTGAATCCCCCCGCCATGGCGATGATGCCCGACACCATCGAGGTGACGGTCGCCGCATCGAGGAAGATCGCGGGAAGATCCCTGAAGTTCAGCTCGCGATAGACGTATTTGCTGACGAGGAACGCATAGAAGCAGGCGATCAGGCCCGCTTCGGTCGCCGTGAAGACGCCGGTGAGGATCCCGCCGACGATCACGCCGGGCGCCAGCAGCGCCGGCCAGACCTCGATCAAGGCACGCCAGACCTCGCACAGGTCGAAGTTGCCTCTGGTCGCGCGCAACTCCGAAAAACTCGGCAGAAATGTGTGTATCTTGACCGTGATCATGAGGAACAGGCCGACCAGAACGCCCGGCACGATGCCGCCGAGAAACAGTCCGCCGATCGAGACCTGCGCCATCGATCCATAGACCACCATGACCATGCTGGGTGGGATGATCGCGCCGATGGTGCCGGCGCAGGCGATGAGCGCTGCGGCGAATCCCGGCTTGTAGCCGGCCTCCTTCATGGTCGGGATCACCACCGATCCGATGGCGGAAGCGTCGGCGGTGGAAGAGCCCGAGACGCCGGCGAATACCATGCTGGAGACGATCGAGGCGTGGCAGAGGCCAGCTTGGAAATGCCCGACCAGCGTATGGGCGAAGCGCACGAGATGGCGGCTCAAGCCGCCATGCGACATCAGCGATCCGGCGAGTATGAAGAAGGGCAGCGCGAGCAGCGCATAGGTATCGAGCATGCCGAACATGCGCTGCGGAAACAGCGCACCGTTGACGCCCGGCAGCCAGAGCATGCCGGCCAAGCCGACCACGCCCATGCATAGGATGATGGGCACCCCGACGAAAATGAGCACGAGAATCGCCAGCAGCAGCACAAGCAGCATCATAGCGGAGCGTCCTGCGCCGGGGTCACGGCGATCGACCGAACGTGCCGATGCGCGACGAGCTTGCGCAAAGCGACGAGCGTCAGATAGGCACCGCCGACGATCATGCCGAGATAAATGTAGCTCATCGGAATTCCGAGAGACGGGCTCATCTGATAGGCGGCGACCCGCACGAGACGCATCGTGAAGAACGTGATGGAGAGGCCGAGCCACAGCCACATGACATCGACGAGGATCGCGATCGTCCGCCGAATGCCGGCCGGCATTCGTTCGAGCAGGATATTCATCAGGATATGAGCCCCGCGGTTGTAGGCGATCGGGATCGTGAGAAAGATCATCCAGACATGTCCGTAAATCTGGATCTCCTCGCTCCAGGCGAGCGGCATGTTGAGAACGAAGCGGCTGAATACCTGCATGCCGCCGACCACGACGATAAACATGAAGACCGCGACGACGCACCATTCGATCGAACGGTCGATCACGCGATTGATTGTCTCGATCACTCGAAAGCCCCCTGCAACCGCGCCTCGTTCCGGCGCCGTCGCGCTGTGAATGCGGTAAGGATCGCGGGCTCGATCGGGAAGGATTCCGTCGTCGGAGCCCTTCCCCGCGTCGGGCCGGCTCCTCTATTGGGCGAGGATCTGCTTCAGCAAATCCTCGGCATTGAGCTTCGCCGCCATCTCCTTTTGCACGTCGGCAGCTTTGGCGCGCGCCTCGCTCATGTCGGGACGCGTGACGATCATCCCGCGCTTCTGCAGGTCAGCGAGGCTCTCCGCGTCGCGGATCGGCGACATCGCCCGGGCAATGTCGGTCGCAAGCTTCGAGGCCTCCATGATGGTCGCCTGTTCCTTGGCGTCGAGCTTGCTCCATTCGGCGAGCGAGAATGCGACCACCGTCGGGTCGATCAAGTGTTGGGTCAGCGCGTAATATTTCGCGATTTCGTAGAACTTGAACGACAGGGTCGTCGATGCGGTGTGCTCGAAGCCATCGAGCACGCCGGTTTGCAGCGACGTATAGACCTCGCCGAAATTCATCGGCGTCGCCGAGGCGCCCATCGCATTCACCGCGCCGACGAAGACCGGCGTCGGAATGGTACGGATTTTGAGACCCTTGAGGTCCGCGACCGTCTTGATCTCCTTCTTCGCGGTCGCGACGTTTCGGTAACCCCACGAATAGAGATAGCCGACGACCTTGAATCCGACCGCTTCCATTTCTTTGGAAAGGTCCGCGCCGACCGGGCCGTCCAGCACACGCTGGACGTGATCGTAGCCCCGGAAGATGAAGGGCAGCCCGATCACGCCGCATTTCGCCTTGCAGAAATTGGCGAACTCGGCCATGCCGCCGATGTGCATGCTGGCGCCGGAACCGAGCTGCATCGCTTCGATCACCTGGCGCGATTGCCCAAGCCCGCTATTAGGGAACAGCCTGACATCGAGGGTCTGCGATCGGCTGTTCACGTAATTGGCGAAAACCCAGGAATACATCTGATGCTCGGTGCCGACGATGTCGTCGGCGCCAGCGTGATTCACGCGGATGATCTTCTTTTGAGCGAATGCGGCGCCGCCGGCAGTGCACAGGATCAAAGCAGCAGCGAATACGGCGAGAGCAAATCGCCGTAGGGTAGTCGATGCGAACGTCATGCCTTCCTCCCTTTACTTGGTCTCTTGATGCCGATTCGGCTGGGTCGTTTGCCGGTCCGATGAAAAGCTGAGTTCTTCCGCCCTTTCGAGTCGTTGTCATACCAATCGCAGGCGCGATCGACGTTTGCCGCGCGCTGCGTTTCGCCCACGGTCCCGGATGCTTTGCCGTCCTGCGCCGTCCCCGAAGACGGGCTCCAGATCGCGTGCCGTTCCGGCAAGCAGAATTCTCATCGCTTTCTCGGCGTCGTCGGGCGCGCGCTTGCGGATCGCTGCTGCAACCGCCAAATGTTCAGCCAGGGAGTTTTCGTAGGATTTGCGCGCGTTCGCGCTGGTCCGAAACAGCGTCAGCAATGCCGTGCGTATCGCGATCGCCAACCGGCTCAACAACATGTTGCCCGATGCACGCAAGATGGTCTCGTGAAAGACGAGGTCGTGCCGGCAGCAGGCCTCGACGTCATGCGGCAATGACTCGGCCATCCCTCGAAACGCGCGTTCGATCTCCAATATTTGCGCGGCACTCGCGCGCTGCGCGGCGAGACGCGCAGCGCCGGGTTCGAAGATCCCGCGCGCCTCGAGCAGCCCGATCAGAAATTCCTCGTCGGGCGGCGCCGCCGCCATCCAACGCAGAATATCCGCGTCAAGCATGTCCCACTGGCTCTTCGCGAGAACCGTCGTGCCCCGCCTCGCTCGAGACTCGATCAGACCTTTGCCGGCGAGCGCCTTGAGGCCCTCGCGCAGCGAGGCCCGACTCACAGAGAGCGTTCGTGCCAGATCTTCCTCGGTCGGAAGCCGATGGCCCGACGCATAGCTGCCGTCGACGATCATTTGCCCGAGCTTGTCGAGGACGCCCGCGGCCTTGCGCCGCTTGACATCGCTGTCGGCGCCGGGACCGGCGCGACGGAAACGCATGTCTCGAACGATCATGGCAAGTCCGGACTTGGCTTGCGGCAATTATCCAATCTATAATCGTAATTGTCAGACTATTTGTCAACGCCTTCCGGCCGGTCGAGCGACTGGACATCGAGCCTCCGCGAGCGCCGGGCGCGCGCAGCCCTGTCCGGAACTGCCGGTCGGGGTTAGTTCGTCACCGCCAGCCCGTCGATCCGCTTCCGGATCGCGCCGTGGGTTGGGCTCGCCGGATCGAGCTGGGCCAGGAGCTTCCGCCAGAGCTCGCCGGCGCGGGCCTTGTTGCCGGCTTCCGCCTCGGCCTCGCCCACGAAGAACAGTGCCTCGGGATTCTCCGGGGCCAAGCGCAGCACCCGGCGCATGGTGGAGACGAAGGCATCGGGCAGCGGGCCGGAAGTCTTGCCCGGCGGATAGATCGTGTGCGCGTAGTCGAGCAGCACGTCGATCCGATCCGGTGCGAGACGGATCGCCTCGGTGTGCGCTTCAAGCGCCTTCTCGCGCTCGCCCAGGACCGCGTAGGAGCGGGCGAGCCGGCGCCAGCCTTCGAGGTCGCCGGGCTCTTGCTTGAGGCGCTCCGCCAGACCATCGACCATGGCGCGGATCATCGCCCCGCGGGCGGCCGGATCGACGGGAACGCCGGCGCCGGTGCTGGCGGGGGCGGCGGCAGGATTCGCCTCCCGGAGCGAAGCACGGCGCTCTTCGAGGTCGATCCTGCCCGCGCGTGCAGTTTCCTCGAGCCGGGCTTTCAAGACCGGCAGCCAGAGCGCATCGGCGGGCGAGTCGAGCTCGAGGGCGAGCCAGGCATCGACTGCAAGTCCGGCGTCACCCTGCTGGGCCAAGGCGAGGCCGCGATAGAACCGCGCCCTGGGCTCGTCGGGATCGATCCGAAGCGCCTTATCGAAGGCCTCGCGCGCCGCGGGGATGACACTTCCATCATTGGCCTCGACCAGGGCCTCGCCATAAGCCGAGATCAGCTCCGGCTCCTCAGGAGCGAGCGCCACCGCCTTGCCGAAGGCGCGCGCCGCCTCCTTGGGCTTGCGGAGGGACATGAGCCCGCGGCCGAGCCGCGTCCATTCCGCGGCACTGCTGCTGCCGTCGATGAGACGCCGCTCCAGCTCGGCCACCAGAGACGCCGGATCCTGCCGCTCCTCGCTCGAGGCCGACGGCCGCGCGGACAGCGGTTGATCCGGCATGTCCGGCCAGCCGAGGCGAAGATAGAGAAGGATGGCAAGCCCCGGCATGAGCAAGGCGAGGAGCGAAGCGGTCGCCAGCCTGACGCGCCGGCTATCGTTCTTTGGCGCGGGCACGGCCGTGGCGGCTTCGCGGAGGATCCGGCGCTCGATCTCGAGCTTGGCGGCGGCGGCCTCGCCGTCGCCGAGACGGCCTGCCACCCGATCGCGCTCGAGCTCTGCCAGCTGATCCAGATAGACCGCGATCCCGTGGGCGCTGGCATTCGGCGCAGGTGTGCGGCCGCGAAGGAGCGGCCATCCCACGACCAGCACGACCAGGGCGGTCATCAGCGCGATCGCAAACCAGAAGATCACGGCACCGATGCTTTAGGAATGGGTTGACGTCACGGGGTCTTGCTCGGCTCTCGCCATTGCCCGCTCCGCTTCAGGGCCTCGGCCACTTCCGGCGGCATGTATTTCTCATCGTGCTTGGCCAGCACAGTCTGTGCATGGAATACGCCGTTTTTGAGGCTGCCTTCCGCCACCACGCCTTGGCCCTCGCGGAACAGATCGGGAAGAATTCCGGAATAGGTGACGGGAATGCCGCTGGCGCCGTCGGTCACGCGAAAATCGGTGGTGACGCCGTCGGCGCGCCGCTTCACGCTGTCCGGCTCGACCAGGCCGCCTAAGCGAAACCGCCGGTCCGGCGGTACCTGCTTCGCCATGGCTTCGCTGGGGCTGTAGAAGAACACCAGGCTGTCCTCGAAGGCGGTGAGCACCAGGGCCGTCGCCGAGCCCAAGAACGCCATTCCAATGATCAGCAGCAGCAGGCGACGCCGCTTACGCGTCATCGGTTCCTGCCTCGGCGGTGCCGCTGGGACGCCCGCGGCCGGGCGCTTCGAGCCGGACGAGCTCGGCGCGCCGACGCCGCACACGCCGCAGCGTATCGATGAGCAAGAGGACGAGCACCGCCGCGGTCACCCCGTAGGCCGGCCACACGAAGCCGGCATAGCCGCCCATGGCGAGGAATTGGCTGAACGTATTCATCTCCGACCACACATAGCGCGCACCCGTCTCAGCACCAAGCCTCCCTGGTGTCCCGCCCCTGAAATTCGTCCGCGAATTTCAGGGACAAGCCGGCCACTAATCTATCGAATCTAGTGTGATTCAGATTCCGAAGTTCGCCGACGAACTTCGGAATCATCACACTAGCTCCCAGGGATTCCAGCAGGCTGGGATTATCCCGGTACTTGTGCGAGCCTCATTTTACCATGTCCCGCGCCAACACCCGAATTCCCCATCTCGACGATGTGGTGCTGCAGGCTCTCGACCTGCATGCCTCCTATGTCATTCCGGCCATGAGGCTGCCGAAGGCGCGCCGCCGCCTGATCGTCGCCAGCGGCAATGCGCTGCCGACCGGGCGGATCCTGTTCGCCGAGGAGTGCGCTGTTTTCGCGAGCGAGAGCCAATACGGGCGGCTGCTGGAACGGGAGCCCGACATCGATCACGCTGTCGTGATCTCGGCCTCCGGCACCAAGCATGCGCCGAGGATCATCGGCGATCTCATCCGGCGCGGGCTCAAGCCCTACCTCATCACCTGCGAGCCGCACTCCCCGGCCGCGGCGCTCATCGATGCCGCATGCGTGCTGGCGACACGGAGCCTGCCCGAGCCGCTCACCTACAACACCTCCACATATCTCGGCATGATGCTGGCCAAGACCCGCGAGGAGCCAGCCGGCATCAAGCGATTCATCCTCGACGAGGTGGCGCCCCGTCTGCCGGATCTTGCACCCTACCGAGCCTTCTACCTCATGCTCCGCTCCCAGTTCGAGGTGCAGCAGCCGATGTTCGTGACCAAGTTCGACGAGCTCTTCGGCGGTCGCCTCGCCGGTCGCTGCTATACCGTCGATCAGACCATGCACGGCAAGACCGTCGTCTCTTGGGAGAAGGAACTGTTCATCGCATTTGGTTGCGAGAATGAGGATTTCGGCAACGCACGTCTCGCGGTCCCGTTGCCGCATGAGGCAGGTTTCGCGCAGATGATGGCGGTCGGCTACTACGTCATCGGGCGCATCCAGGCCTCGAAGCCGGCTTGGTTCAAGGAGCATGTCGCAAGCTACGCGCTGCAGCAGCAGCGTCTGTTCCAGAAGCGGGGCTAGCCGCGGGTCTCAAGGAGCCTGAGGGCGCGGATCCGGCGGGCGGCGATCGCTGCTTCCACGCGCAAGATGAGCAGGCTCGCGAACAAGGCGGTGAAGCCGACGGCCATGGCCAAGAGCGGCACCAGCATCGCCGTGTCGATCGCCGGCGCATCGAAGCGGGTGATCGAGGCCGGCTGGTGCAAGGTGTTCCACCAGTCGACCGAGAACTTGACGATGGGCACGTTGACCCAGCCGACCAGCGCCAGAATGGACGCGGCCTTGGCGCCGCGGCTGGGATCGTCGAAGGCATGCGCCAGCGCGATATATCCGAGATAGAGGAAGAACAGCACCAGGACCGAGGTGAGCCGCGCGTCCCACACCCACCAGGTGCCCCACATGGGCTGACCCCATAGCGCCCCGGTCACCAGGCAGATGAAGGTGAAGGCGGCGCCGATCGGTGCGGCGGCCTCGGCGACGAGCTCGGCCACCGGGTGCTTCCAGACGAGCGCCGTGGCGCTCGCCACCGCCATGGTGGTGTAGACGAACATCGCCATCCACGCGGACGGCACATGCACATACATGATGCGCACGGTCTCGCCCTGCTGATAGTCGGCGGGTGAGGCAAAGAGGCCGAGAGTGAGCCCGGCGGCGATCGCGACGGCGGCAATCGCGCTGGTCCATGGCAGCAAGGATCGCCCCAGGCGCTGGAACCGGGCAGGGTTGGCGAAGCGGTGCAGGGTCATCGTCATCGGCGAGGCTTATACCATGGGCCGCTCAAGCCAAGGCCTGGCGGAGGGCGGCCGCCATCGCCCAAGGTGTGAGCGGCAAGGCCGCCAGCAAGAGGGCGCCCAGCAGCAGAAGATGCGGCCGGGGAGAAAGTCCGGTCAGCGAGGCTTCGACCGCAGCGGCACCGAAGATCAGCACCGGGATCACCAGCGGCAGTACCAGGAGCGCCACTAGCACGCCGGCGCGTCTGGCGCCCAAGGTCAGCGCCGCGCCGATGCCGCCGATGAGGCTGATCGTCGGCGTGCCCAGCGCCATCGAGAGAACCAGGCTCGGGAAGCCGGAGGCCGGCATGTTGAGGAGGATCGCCAAGAGCGGTGTGGCCACGATGAGCGGCACGGAGGTGGCGATCCAGTGGGCGAGCACCTTCGCCAGCGCCACGGCGAAGAGCGGCAGCGGACCCATGAAGAGCGCATCCAAGGTGCCGTCCTCGTAATCGGCCTGGAACAGGCGGTCGAGGGACAGCATGGAGGCCAGCAAGGCCGCCACCCAGACCAGACCAGCGGCGATTCCAGCCAGGATCTCCGGCTCCGGACCGACGCCGAAGGGGAACAGCATCACCACCATGACCGAGAACAGGACCGCCATGGCCGCATCGGCACCCTGGCGGAAAGCGAGCTGCACGTCGCGGAGGAGAAGCGCCGTGAACGCCTTCATGGCCCGCCCGCACTTGGCCCTGGCGGCGGCCGGGAGGCGAGATCGAGGCGAAGGGCGCCGGGAAGGGCCAGGCCGCCATGGAGCGCTGCCGCCACCATGCCGCCGCCGTTTCGATGCCGGGCGAGGACCGCCTCGATGGCGGCGACCGAGGCCGCATCGAGGCCGTTGGTCGGCTCATCCAACAGCCAGAGCCGGGTGCCGCTGGCAAGGATGCGAGAGAGCGCCAGGCGGCGGCGCTGGCCTTGGGAGAGAAAGCGGGCGGGCATGTCGATGAGATGGCTGAGGCCGGTTGCATCGAGAGCTGCCGCCAGCGCCGAAGGATTCGCCTCCCGGCCTGCATAGGCGAGCCAGAACCGGAGATTCTCGCCGGCGGTGAAGGCGAGCTTCACCGCATCGAGATGACCGAGATAGGTCGTCAGCGCGCGGTGGGCGTCGGGATCGGCGTCGAGCCCGACCTCACCCCAGCCGAGCCAGCCCGTCTCGGGCGGGACCAACCCCGCCATCAGCCTGAGCAGGCTCGATTTGCCGCTGCCATTGGCGCCGGAGACGACGAGCGCCTGACCGGGCTCGAGACGGAAGCTCAAGCCGGAGAAGACCAGCCGCTCGCCGCGCACGCAGGCGAGATCGCGGCCGATGAAGGCAAGCGGGTTATCCTCGGCATGCCTCAGCAAGAACGGGGGATCCGAAAAAGCCGAGCCGCGCGTCCGACAATCGGCGGACCGGCGGCTCCGGGAGGAGAGCGGCGCGGCGCCGGGGGAGGGGGGGGCGGCGCCGCGCGCTCAAGAGCCGAGATGGCTGAGCCACCTCTCTCATGGCGACACTTAACCAAGCGAGCTGGGCGGAACGAAGGCAGGATTTGCCGCATTTGCCTCATTCGAGGGGCTGCCGGCGGCTCAGTCGAGCTTGCGCACGTCGTCGATCACCTTGCCGTCATTGGCCAAGCTGCCGGGCACGACCAGCATGACCTCGCCCTTGAGCTTGCACACGGCTTCAATCGACTGGGAAATCGCCGCCGCGAGGTCGGAATCCGGCTGGGCGCACTCGCAATGCAGCGTCATCACATCCGCCTGCTGCAGGCGATCCACCACCAGCCGCGCCTTGGTGATATTTGGGTGACGCCGGAGGAGCTCGGCGACCTGGGCCGGATGCACGAACATGCCTTTGACCTTGGTCGTCTGGTCGGCGCGGCCCATCCAGCCTTTGATGCGGCGGTTGGTGCGCCCGCAGGGGCTTTGGCCGGCAAGAAAGGCGGAGAGGTCGCCGGTGGCGAAGCGGATAAGCGGATAGTCCGGGTTGAGGGTGGTGACGACGATCTCGCCGACTTCGCCTTCGGCCACAGGATCGCCGGTGCCGGGCCTGACGATCTCGACGATCAGCCATTCATCGAGGATCATGCCCTCGCGCGCCGGGCTCTCATAGGCGACGAGACCGAGATCGGCGGTGCCATAGAGCTGGAGCACGCTGATGCCGTGTCCGGCGAGTTGGCCGCGCAAGCTCGCCGGCAGCGCCTCGCCGCCGACCACCGCCTTCTTCAGGCTGGAGATGTCGGCACCCATCTCCTTCGCCTTGTCGACGATCACCCTGAGAAAGGACGGCGTGCCGGCATAGACCGCGGGCCTGAGATCGGCGATCGCCTTCACCTGCAATTCGGTGTTGCCGACGCCGCCGGGAAACACCGGGCAGCCCAAGGCCTCGGCGCCGGTCTCGATCATCATGCCGGCCGGCGTGAAGTGATAGGCGAAGCAGTTGTGCACGAGCTCGCCCTCGCGCACGCCTGCGGCGTAGAGCGCCCGCGCCATCCGCCAATAGTCCGGCCCGCGCCCCTCGGCGTCGTAGATCGGTCCGGGCGAGGCGTAGATGCGGGCCAGCTCCTTGACCGGGGTGGCATTCAAGCCGCCGAAGGGCAGCGCCTGGCGTTGCCGTTCGATGAGCTCGCTCTTGCGGATGACCGGCAGACGCGCCAGCGCCGCGTAGGAGGTGATGTCGCTGGGGGTAACATCGCGGAGCAACTTTGCGACGCCCTCGGCCTTTTCCTTGGCAAGCCGGATCTGCTGCGGCAGCAAGTCGAACAGCCGCCGCTCGCGCAGCGCCGGGTCATGCGTCTCCAACTCGTCGAAATAGTCGCCGGAAGCGCCGACCATCACGCGAGCCAGCGCTTGCGCCGCTTGTAGTGCTTGACGTCACGGTAGCTCTTGCGGCCGCTTCCCGAGAGGCCGAGGTAGAATTCCTTCACATCCTCGTTCTGGCTGAGCTGGCGCGCCTGGCCATCCATGACCACGCGGCCGTTCTCGAGGATGTAGCCGTGATGAGCGTAGCGGAGAGCGATGTTGGTGTTCTGCTCGGCCAAGAGGAACGTCACCCTCTCTTGCTCGTTCAGCCGGCGCACGATCTCGAAGATCTCCTCGACCAGCTGCGGAGCCAAGCCCATGGACGGCTCATCCAAGAGGATCGTGCTCGGACTTGCCATGAGCGCGCGGCCGATGGCGCACATCTGCTGCTCGCCGCCCGAGGTGTAGCCCGCCTGCGCGCCGCGGCGCTCCTTGAGGCGCGGGAAATAGGCATAGACCTTCTCGAGATCGGCCTGGATCGGCGCCTTGCCGTCCGCCCGCGTGAAGGCGCCGGTCAGCAGGTTCTCCTCGACCGTCAGGTGGCCGAAGCAGTGGCGGCCTTCCATCACCTGGATGACGCCGCGCTTGACCACCTCGTTCGGGCTCAAGCGGTCGACCCGTTCGCCCTTGTATTCGATGCTGCCCTTGGTCACCTCGCCGCGCTCGGCGCGGAGCAGGTTGGAGATGGCCTTCAAGGTCGTGGTCTTGCCGGCGCCGTTGGCGCCCAGCAAGGCGACGATGCCGCCCGCGGGAACGGCGAGCGACACGCCCTTCAGCACCAGGATCACATGGTTGTAGATGACCTCGATGTTGTTGACGGCGAGCACGGAGGACGGAGCTGTCATCGCTGCCGCTGTCTAAAACGGTGGCCGGCGACCGCAGCCCCCACCCTAACCCTCCCCCGCCGAAAACGGCGGAGGAGGGAACCGAAGGACGCCGAAGTCAAACTCCCTCCCCCGCGAACGCGGGGGAGGGGCGGGGTGGGGGCAGTCACGAGGTGATTGTCCTAGCCGGCAATACGTCCTCTCAGCCCGGCTTGGAGCAGTCGCGGGCGGCGATGCTCTTTTCCTGGGCGTATTTCGCCGCCGCGGTCTCGACGAACGGGCGGAGCAGCTTGTCGTCCGCGGTGATCCAGTCGGAGATGAACTTCCAGCCCTTGCCGTCCCATTGCTGGATGCGGGCGCGGCTGCCGCCCTCATGGTCGAGGCAGCTGACCTTGAGCGGCGCCAAGAGGCCTTCGAAGCCCATCTGATTGATACGCTCGGGCGTGAGGTTCAGGTTCTCGATGCCCCAGCGCACCTGCTCGCCGGTCAAGGGTTTCTTGCCGAAGCGCTCCTGGGCGACCCGGATGCCCTCGATGCCGAGAGCGACGGAGACGAGGCCGCGGTTGTAAAGTACCTGGCCCACCTCCTCGCGCTTGGCGGCACCCTTGCCCTTGTCATAGAGGTGCTTCAGCACGTCGCGGACCACGCCGTAGCTGGTGCCGGTCGCGTGCAAGGCGAGTGAGTTGTAGCCGTTGGCGCCGGCTTCGGCCGGCACCACGTCGGGCTCGGCGCCGGACCACCACACGCCGTACATGCGGTTGCGCGGGAAGTTGACGGCTGCCGCCTCCTTGATCGAGGTCGAGTTCATCACGCCCCAGCCCCAGAGGAAGACGTAGTCGGGCCGGCCCTGGCGGATCTGCAGCCAGGTCGCCTTCTGCTCGACGCCGGGTGCCGTCACCGGCAGCGCCTCGAAGACATAGCCATGGCGCTTGGCCAGCTCCTGCAGGATCGGGATCGGCTCCTTGCCGTAGGGCGAGTCGTGGAAGACCAGCGTGATCTTCTTGCCCTTGAGCTTGTCGTAGCCGCCAAGCGTATTGGCGAGATGGTGGACCAGGATGTCGGCGGCCGACCAATAGGTGCCCAAGAGCGGGAACACCCAGGGGAAGATCCGCCCGTCGGCGGCCTCGGAGCGGCCATAGCCGACGCTCATGACCGGGATCTTGTCGGTGGGCGCCTTCTCGATGAGTGCGAAGGTGATGCCGGTCGACAAGGGATGGATGAAGGCAGCACCGGTCGGGCCTTTGCCCTTCAGGCGATCGAAGCATTCGACGCCGCGGTCGGTGGCGTATCCGGTCTCGCACTCCTCGACCACGAGCTTGACGCCGTTCACGCCGCCATCGCGCTCGTTGATCATGTTGATGTAGTCGACGAAGCCATTGGCGAATGGCGCGCCGTTGGGCGCATAAGGCCCGGTGCGGTAGACCAGCGCCGGAATGAATTGCTCATTCTGCGCCGCTGCCGGGCCGACGAGCCCAGTCAGGCCGACGGCGGCGCCGAGCGCGGCCAAGGCGAGTGTTCTGGTGAAGCGCATCGTCCCTCTCCCTAATCGTTGATCTTTGCTTGCCAGGTGCGACGGAACCCCCATGAAACCTTAGCACAAGTATCCGTGGAGGGGAGCTAGCGGGGGCGGACTTTGGGGTCGGGGCCGCGAAGAGCGGACCGACGGGAGGATCACCCCCTCCCCGACCCTCCCCGGGATCGCGCCCGCACCTGCCGGGTTCAGTGAGGGAACGGCCACAGGCGCAGCTTCTCCTTGGCGATCGCCCACAGCCGCGCCAGCCCCCTGGGCTCGGTGATGAGGAAGAAGATGATCAGCGATCCGAAGATCATGTTTTCGAGGTTGGAGATCATCGCCGTCGACAACGGGATGCCGAAGGCGGTCGGCAGCTGATTCAGGACCAGCGGCACGACGAGGATGAAGCCGGCGCCGAGGAAACAACCGAGGATCGAGCCGAGGCCGCCGATGATCACCATGAACAGGAGCGAGAAGGAGCGGTTGATGTCGAAGGCCGCCGGCTCCCAGGAGCCCAGATGGACGAATGCCCACAAGGCGCCGGCGACGCCGACGAAGAAGGAGCTGACTGCAAAGGCGCTGAGCTTCGCCTGCAGCGGCCGGATGCCGATGATCTCCGCGGCGATGTCCATGTCGCGGATCGCCATCCAGGAGCGGCCGATGCGCCCCCGCGTCAGATTCTTCGCCAGCGCCGCCATGACCACCACGATCGCGAGGGTGAGGAGATAGCGCCCGGACGGCGTGGTGATGCGGAATCCCAGGATCTCCAGCGGGGGTGCCGCCAGCGAACCCGAGGGCGTGTAGTTGGTGAACCAGCGAATGCGGCTGAAGGACCAATCGAGGAAGAACTGCGCGGCCAAGGTCGCGACCGCCAGATAGAAACCCTTGATCCGGAGGCTGGGCACGCCGAAGAACATGCCGACGGCGGCCGCGGTCAGGCCGGCCAGCACGAAGCAGACGAGAAGGTCGAGTCCCGGCACGCGGATCGCGAAGTTGTAAGCCGCATAGGCGCCCACCGCCATTAAGCCGCCGGTGCCAAGCGAGATCTGGCCGCAATATCCCACCAGGATGTTGAGACCGATCGCCGCCAAGGAGAGGATGAGGAACGGGATCAGGATCGAGGTGAGCAGATAGTCCGTGCTGAGGAGCGGCACCGCAAAGAAGGCCACGACCAGCACCAGGGCCAGCGCCAGGCGATCCTGGAGGATCGGGAACACCGCCTGGTCGGCGGCGTAGCTGGTCTTGAACTGTCCGGCCTCGCGATAGAGCATCCGCTCACACTCTTTCTATGATCCGTTCGCCGAACAGCCCCTGGGGCCTGACCAGGAGGAACAGCAGCGCCACCACATAGGCGAACCAGCTTTCGATGCCGCCGCCGACCAAGGGCCCGATGAAGACTTCGGAGAGCTTCTCGCCGGTGCCGATGATGAGGCCGCCGATGATGGCGCCGGGGACCGAAGTGAAGCCGCCGAGGATCAGCACCGGCAGCGCTTTCAGGGCCACCAGCGCGATCGAGAACTGCACGCCCAGCTTCGAGCCCCAGACCATGCCGGCGACCAGCGCCACGAAGCCGGCGACCGCCCACACGATGATCCAGATCTGGTTCAAGGGGATGCCGATCGACTGGGCGGCCTGGTGGTCGTCGGCCACGGCGCGGAGCGCGCGGCCGATCCGCGTCTTCTGGAAGAAAGTGGCGAGCACCAGCACCAGCACGCCGGCGACCACGGCGGCGAAGATGTCGAACTCGTTCACCAGGATCCCGCCTTCGAACAGCGACTCCAGGATGAAGATCGGATCCTTGGGCACGCCGAAATCGAGGATGTAGATGTCGCTGCCCCAGATCGCTTGGCCGAAGCCGTCCAAGAAGAAGCTGAGCCCGATCGTCGCCATGAACAGGATGATGCCCTCCTGGTTCACCAGGGGCCTCAAGATCAGGCGCTCGACGGCGAAGGCGAGCCCCACCATGATGGCGCAGGCAAGCATCAGGGCAAGCGCGAAAGGCATGATTTCCGCCAGCCTGACCAGCGACAAGGCGGCGAACAGCACCATGGCGCCCTGGGCGAAGTTGAACACCCCCGAGGCCTTGAAAATGAGCACGAAGCCGAGCGCCACCAGGGAGTAGAGCACGCCCGCGAGCAACCCGCCGATCGCCACCTCGAAGAAGAATCCCATGGGCGCTAGTACCTGAGCTTCCGCCGCACGTCACCCCCCTCCCTAACCCTCCCCCGCAAGGGGGGAGGTAACAGGAAAGAACGCGTACTTACTCCCTCCCCCCTTGCGGGGGAGGGATGGGGAGGGGGGTACTTGATGGCTCCGCAATGCATCTCAGTGCTGCACGCCGAGATAGGCGTCGATCACCTTGGGGTCGCGCTTGACCTCCTCGGGCGTGCCGTCGGCGATCTTGCGCCCGTAGTCGAGCACCACCACCCGGTCGGAGATATCCATGACCACTCCCATGTCGTGCTCGATCAAGGCGATGGTGGTGCCGAACTCGTCGTTCACGTCGAGGATGAAGCGGCACATGTCCTCCTTCTCCTCGACATTCATGCCGGCCATCGGCTCGTCCAGAAGCAGGAGATCCGGCTCGGCGGCGAGCGCCCGGCCGAGCTCGACCCGCTTCTGCAATCCGTAGGGGAGCCGGCCGACCGGCGTCTTGCGGATGGCCTGGATCTGCAGGAAGTCGATGATGCGCTCGCAGACCTCGCGGTGCTGAATCTCCTCGCGCTTGGCCGGCCCGAGCCAGATCGCCTGCAGGAGGAGGCCGGCTCGCATCTTCAAGACCCGGCCGGTCATGATGTTGTCAAGGGTCGACATGCCGCGGAAGAGCGCGATGTTTTGGAAGGTGCGGGCGATTCCGAGCCGGGCCGCCTCATGTGGTCGCATGCGCCGGCGGGTCTCGCCCTTGTAGGTGATGCGGCCCTCTTGGGGATGATAGAAGCCGTTGATCACGTTCAGCATCGAGCTCTTGCCGGCGCCGTTCGGTCCGATGATGGCGCGGATCTCGCCTTTGCGGATGTCGAAGCTGACATCGCTCAAGGCCCTGATGCCGCCGAAGGAGAGGCCGATGTCCTCGATGGCGAGCAAGTTCTCGCCGATATGGCGCGGGCCGATGTGTCCGACCGGAGCGTCCATCACCCTGCCTTGCGCAAGGGCTCGGGCTCCGCCGGCGGGGCGGCGGCCGGCAGGCATTGCGCTTCGGCGATGCGGATCTCGGCCCGGCTCTTGCTTTTGCGGCCATCCTCGAAGGTGACGTCGGTCTCGATCGCCGCCCGCTCCCGGCTGGAATAGAGCCCGTCCACCAGCGGCTGGTAGCGCTCGGCGACGAAGCCGCGCCTAACCTTGCGGGTGCGGGTGAGCTCGCCGTCATCGGCGTCGAGCTCCTTGTGCAGGATGAGGAAGCGCTTGATCTGCGAGCCGGCGAGCGTGCGGTCGTGGGCGAGATCGGCGTTCACCGCTTCGATGCAGCCGCGCACCAAATCGTAGACCTGGCCCATGGCGGCCAGCTCCTGGTAGCTCGAATAGGCGATGCCGCGGCGCTCGGCCCAATCGCCGACCGCGCTCATGTCGATGTTGATCATCGCCGCCGCATGGTCGCGGCCATGGCCGAAGGCGACTGCTTCCTTGATGTGCGGGAAGAACTTGAGCTTGTTCTCGAGATATTTCGGGGCGAAGAGCGTGCCGTCGTTGAGCCGGCCGACGTCCTTCGAGCGGTCGATGATCTTCAAATGCCCGTCGGCATCGAAGAAGCCGGCATCGCCCGAATGCACCCAGCCGTCCTCCGCCTTCGCCTCCTGGGTCGCCCGCTCGTTCTTGTAGTAGGCGACGAACACGCCGGGCGAGCGGTACATGACCTCACCGGTGTCGGTGATCTTGATCTCCACCCCTTCGACCGGCGTGCCGACGGTGTCGGGCTTCACCTCGCCATCGGGCTGGATGCAGAGTGCCACCGAGGCCTCGGTCATGCCGTAGAGCTGCTTCACGTTGATGCCGAGCGAGCGGAAGAAATCGAAGATGTCGGGGCCGATCGCTTCGCCTGCGGTGTAGGCAAGGCGGATGCGGCTGAAGCCCAGCGTGTTCTTGAGCGGCCCATAGACCAGCACGTGGCCCACGCCGTAAAGCAAACGCTGCAGGAGCGAGACCGGCTTCTCGTCGATGATGCGCGTGCCGATCCGCCGCGCCAACGTCATGAAGTAGTGGAACAGGCGGCGCTTGATGTAAGAGGCGTCCTCCATGCGGATCATGACGGTCGTCAGAATGTTCTCGTAGATCCTGGGTGGGGCGAAGAAATAGGTGGGACCGAGCTCCCGAAGATCGGTCATCACCGTGGCGCCGCTCTCCGGGCAGCCGACGGCGAAGCCCGCGACATAGGCCTGACCGTAGGAGAAGACGTGGTCGCCGACCCAGGCCATCGGCAGGTAGGCCAGCGACTCCTCATGCTCGTTCAATCCCTCGCGCTCGATCCAGTTGAGCGAGGTCGCCATGATGTTGCGTTGCGACAGCATGACGCCCTTGGGCTGACCGGTGGTCCCCGACGTGTAGAGGATGATCGCCACATCCTCGGCCTTGCCCTTGGCGATCTCCTCCAGGAAGAAGCCGGGATGCGCCGCCTCGAATTTGCGCCCCTCCTCCTGCACCGAGGCATAGGAGCGTAGCTGCTCCTTCGGATAGTTCCTGAGGCCTCTCGGATCGGCATAGATTACGGCCTCGAGCAGCGGACAGCGCTCCTTGAGGCCGAGCAACTTGTCGACCTGCTCCTGATCCTCGGCGATGGCGAAGCGCGCCTCGCAATGGTCGAGCACGAACTGCATCTCGGTTGCGACCGCATCCTGGTAGACCGGCACCGGCACGCCGCCCAAGGCTTGCACCGCCGTGATCGCCCAATAGAGATGCGGCCGGTTGTCGCCGACGATCGCGAGCTTGTCGCCGCGACGGAAGCCCATGGCGGCCAGGCCTAAGGCAAGCCAGCGGACCTCGTCCAGCACTTGCGCCCAGGTCCAGGTCTGCCAAATGCCGAGGTCCTTCTCGCGGTTGGCGGCGCGGTCGGCGAAGACCTTGGCGTTGACCAGCAGCACCTTGGGGAAGGTATCCGCATTGGCAAGCCGCAGGCGCGCCGAGGACGATGCTGCGGCTTGACGGCGAGGACCGTGTTCGAGACCCACTGTCACCTCCCGGGTGGCGCCTGGACTTTTGTTTGCCGGTGCGGCTCAAATCCTTGGGCGACGCAAGGTCATTAGCACATGGAAAATACAGGTCAATTGCCTGGCCGGCCAGCGGAACCGAAGCCGGAGGTGCTGGCGCTGGGTCCGCATCGCCTAGCAATTAGGCAACTTCGGAACCAAGCCGCCGGCGCCGCGAGCGTAGGGCCGATCCTCCTCTTCCTGCATGAAGGTCTGGGATCAATCGGCCAATGGCGCGACGTGCCCGACGCGCTGGCCGAGGCGACCGGACTTCCCGCCTTGGTCTATGACAGAATCGGCCATGGCGCCTCCTCGCGGCTGGAAGGCAAGCGGCCGCCGGATTTCATGCAGCGCGAGGCCTGGGAGACCCTGCCTCTTCTTTTGGACCGGCTCGGCATCAGCCAAGTAGTGCCGATCGGTCACAGCGACGGCGGCACCATTGCCCTCTTCTTTGCGGCGGCGTTCCCCGAGCGCGTGCCGGGCGTGGTGACCGAGGCCGCGCATGTATTTGTGGAAGAGGAGACGCTGACCGGTATCCGGAAGGCGGTCGAGGCGTTCGAGACCGGTGATCTCAAGCCCCGGCTCCAGCGCTATCACGGCGAGAATACCGAGACGATGTTCCGCGGCTGGGCCGATGTGTGGCTCAGCGCCGGTTTCCGCGGCTTCTCCGCGCTCGCATCATTGCCGAAGATCGCCTGCCCCGCCCTGGTGCTGCAAGGCGTCGAGGACGAGTACGGCACCAAGGCGCAGGTCGAGGCGATTCGGTCCGGCATCGCCGGTCCGGTCGAAGCGCATCTCATTGCTAATTGCGGACACGCGCCCCATGCGCAGGCGCGCGCCAGCGTGCTGCCGCTGATCGCGGATTTCGTCCGGCGCGTCGTTGACGGCTAGGAGCGGAGCGACGGCGCCCCCTTCGCGGGCGCATGGTGCGCGTGCCAGTGCCGCGCGATGTCGATCCGACGGGCGAGCCAGACGCCATCATGGGCCGCCGCATGGTCGAGGAAGCGCTCGAGCGCCGCGATCCGGCCCGGACGCCCGACGAGCCGGCAGTGCAGGCCGATCGACAGCATCTTTGGCGTCTCCGCGCCTTCGGCGTAGAGCGTGTCGAAGGCGTCTCTGAGGTAACCGAAGAATTGATCGCCGGAGTTGAAGCCCTGGGGGGTGGCGAAGCGCATGTCGTTCGTGTCGAGAGTATAGGGAATGACCAGATGCGGCCCGCGCGGGCCCGCGATCCAAATGGGCAGATCGTCGGCATAGGAATCCGACGAGTAGAGAAAGCCGCCCTCTTCCATGACGAGCTTGAGGGTGTGGCCGGAGCAACGACCGGTGTACCAGCCGAGCGGCCGCTGGCCGGTGACTTCCGTGTGGATGCGGATCGCCTCGCCGAGATGGACGCGCTCCTCGCCCTCGGGCATGTCCTTGTAGTCGATCCACTTCAAGCCATGGCTGGCGATCTCCCAATCGGCCTCGCGCATCGCCGCCACCGCTTCGGGGTTGCGCGCGAGCGCGGTCGCCACGCCATAGACGGTGATCGGCACCTTACGCCGGGTGAAGAGCCGCCACAGCCGCCAAAAGCCGGCGCGCGAGCCATATTCGTAAACCGACTCCATGTTCGGGTTGCGCTGGCCCGGCCACGGCACCGCGCCGACGCTCTCGGAGAGGAAGGCCTCCGATGCGGCATCGCCGTGCAGGATGCAGTTCTCGCCGCCCTCTTCATAGTTGAGGACGAGTTGCACCGCGATGCGTGCCGCTCCCGGCCAGCCTGCCTGGGGCGGACGGCGCCCATAGCCCACGAGGTCGCGCGGATAAGCGGAAGGAGAGCTCAGAGCCACGGGTTCCTCCATTCCATGCGGTGCCTTGCTGCGTCCTCGATGGCCTTGTGGCGCGAGCCGAAAATTGTCCGGTGGCGCATCCTCGCTCAGCGCGTTCGCCGGAGAGGTTCGACGACGAGGCGGCGCGCCGCCGGCAACGACAGCCGCGCCAGCGCCTCGGCTTGCGCGAGGGCGGCCTGCAGCGAGTCGATCAGGGGAACCTTGAATTCCGGCTGCAACGCGGCGGCGAAGCCGGCAAGCGCCGCGCCGCCGATGATCACCACATCGGCGTGATGACGCTCGATCGCCTCGACGACCGCCGCCCGGAGCTGGCTCAGCGCCTCGTCGCGCTTGGACGCGAGATCGAGGGCTTGTCCCGGGAGGGCGAGGATGGCGCAAGAGCGACGCTCAAGGCCGGTTTGGCGCAGCAATTCGCCGAGCATTCCGGGCCAGCGCTCGCCGACCGTGACGATCGCGAAGCGGTCGCCGGACTGCAGCGCCGAGAGAACCGAAGCCTCGGCCATGCCGACGACCGGGAATGAATGCAGCTCGCGAACGGCGCCGATGCCCGGCTCGCCGAAACAGGCGAGGACGCAGGCATCGAATTGTCCGGGTGCATACGCATCGACCGCCCCTGCGACGGTTTCGAGGATCCCATGGGCGGCGATCGTCGCCTCCGCGCGCGAGGCGATGTAGCGGGGACCGACGCGTGGAGCGGCGGCGACGATGGTGTAGTCGGGGCGATAGAAGCGGCGTGCCGAGAGGGCGAGCTCGCGGGTCAGCGCCTCAGTGGTGTTGCCGTTGACGAGCAGGATGTTGAGAGGGGCGGTCATGGATCGATCGTATACGCGATCCTACGCGAATTGCGGGCCAGATCGCCATGTATTGTATTCACGATGCATCTGGATCGGCTATAAACCGACGCGGATGCCTTTGCCACGGCCGTGGATGCTGCCCGGATGACCTCGTCGCGACCCAAGGCCCAGGATGTTTCCCGCAGCCAATTCGTCTACGAGGCACTGCGGCGCGCGATCATCGAGCAGGCGCTGCTGCCCGGTGACAAGCTGCCCGAGGACGTCATCGGCGAGCGCTTCGGCGTCAGCCGGACCATCGTGCGCGGCGTGCTCGGTCGTCTGAATGCCCAGGGCTTGGTGGATCTCCGGCCGAACCGGGGCGCCACGGTGGCGCATCCCAGCCTCGATGAGGCCTTTGACATCTTCGAGGCGCGCCGATCGCTGGAACGCGATGTCGTGCGCCGCCTCGCCGGCCGGGTGACGCGGGACGACCTGATCGCCCTCGAGGCGCATGTGGCGCTGGAGGAAGCGGCGCGCGAGCACGGCGGCGTGGAATCGATCCGGCTCTCTGGGGAATTTCACATCATCCTGGCCGAGCGTGCCGGCAATGCGGTGATCGCCCGCTACGTCAACGAACTGGTCTCCCGCTGCTCGCTCATTCTGGCGCTCTACGGCCGGCCCCATTCTTCCGATTGCGCCGTCAACGAGCACCTGCAGATCGTGGCCGCGCTCCGGGACGGCGACGCTGAGGCGGCGATCGAGGTCATGGCGGGGCATCTGGAGGCGGTGACGCAGCGGGCGTTGCTCGCCTCCCCCGACAAGCGCCGGCGGGACATTCGGGTGATCCTGGACGAATACGCCGGTTGACCACCGGGAGCGGCAGGCCCCTGCCCACCCGGCCGGCGCGGGTCCGAAAAATTGCATACGAAATAACCAAAAATCGTACACGAACTGATCAAGCCCTTTGCAGTCCCGCGGCGGCGGTCACGGGAGTGGAGGAAGGCCGGCTGCTGCGCCCGGGGTGAGCCGAGAGGCGAATCAGCGGCTTGCAGGCGCGCTTGGGGCTCCGCCGATCCGTGGCATGGGCATTGCGACGAGGGCCAGTCGGAGACGACTGGCAGGAATCATGCGCGGCGCCAAGCTCGAGCTCGTCAAGGTCACCAAACGCTATGGCGAAACCCTCGCGGTTGACGCCGTCGATCTCCGCATTCCCGCCGCGACCTATTGCTGCCTTCTCGGTCCCTCGGGCTGCGGCAAGACGTCGATCCTGCGGATGATTGCCGGCCACGAGGCGGTGAGCGGCGGCGACATCATCCTCGGCTCGGTCAACGTCACCGACATGCCGCCCGCAACCCGCGGTACCGCGATGATGTTCCAGTCTTATGCGTTGTTTCCGCATCTCTCCACGCTCGATAACGTGGCTTTCAGCTTGAAGATGCGGGGCATGCGGAAGGCGGAGCGGCAGGCCCGGGCGCTCGAGCTCCTGGGTCTCGTCGCCATGGAGGGATACGCCGCCCGCCGCCCGGCGCAGCTTTCCGGCGGCCAGCAACAGCGGGTGGCGCTCGCCCGCGCGCTGATCACCGCCCCGCAGCTTCTGCTGCTGGATGAACCCCTGTCGGCGCTCGATCCGATGCTGCGGGTCAAGATGCGCACCGAACTGAAGCGCCTGCAGAAAGACCTGGGCATCAGCTTCGTGCACGTGACCCATTCCCAGGACGAGGCTATGGCGCTGGCCGATCTCGTGGTCGTCATGAATGATGGCCGCATCGAGCAGGCCGGCCAGCCGCGCGCGGTGTTCAACGCGCCGGCCAGCGAGTTCGTCGCCCGCTTCATCGGCGGCCACAACGTCATCGAAACCGCCGCCGGTCTGGTCACCGTGCGCGCGGATCGGCTGAAGTTGATCCACGCCGGGCGGAGCGCGGACGGCGCCCTGGCGGGCACCGTCCGAGACATTGAATATCAAGGCTCATTCGTCCATCTCACGCTCGAAACCGAGCGGGTTCGAGACCTCACGGCGATCCTCGACGAGACGGCCTACTACGCCGATCCCCTCGATCCCGGCGACCGCGTCGCCATCACCTGGGATGAGCGCGACGCACACCCTCTAAGGGCAAGCGTCTGAAGGCGACAACCGCTCATCCAATGCAACCAAGGAGAACGTCATGACGGACAGGAAGAGGACGAGCAGCTCCATGCGTTTCGGCGCCGGCATGAGCCGGCGGACGGTGCTGAGAGGGGTCGCCGCCGCTGCCGGTCTCGCCGCCGGTAGCAAGGCCATCACCGGCTTTCCGGCGGTCATCGCCGCCGAGCCCGTGACCCTGCGCTATCTCGGCACCGCGGTGAACCAATCGGCCGACATCGCCAGGAAGGTGAAGGAGGATCTCGGCATCGTCATCGAGTACGTCCCGGTCACCACCGACGACGTGACGAAGCGCATCATCACCCAGCCGAACTCCTTCGATCTGGTCGACAGCGAGTATTTCAGCCTGAAGAAGCTCCTGCCTTCGGGCAACCTACAAGGCATGAGCGCGAAGCGGATCAAGCACTTCGACAAGATCACGCCGGTGTTCACCAAGGGTGAGATCGCGGGCAAGAAGATCGGCGACCAGGGTACCGCGCCAAAGAAGGTCTTCTATCTCGCCGGCGCGACCTCGACCAAGTTCTCGCCGACGCCGACCGAGTGGATCACGCTCATTCCGACGGTTTACAACGCCGATACCCTCGGCATCCGCCCCGATCTGATCAAGCGTCCGATCACCAGCTGGAAGGAGCTGCTGAACCCGGAGTTCAAGGGCAAGGCGGCGATCCTCGATATCCCCTCGATCGGAATCATGGATGCGGCGATGGTGGTCGAGGCCACCGGCCAATACAAATATGCCGACAAGGGCAACATGACGAAGAAGGAGATCGACCTCACCATGAAGATCCTGACCGACGCGAAAAAAGCCGGTCAGTTCCGCGCCTTCTGGAAGGACTTCAACGAGAGCGTCAATCTCATGGCCTCGGGCGAGACGGTGATCCAGTCCATGTGGTCGCCCGCCGTGACCAAGGTGCGCTCCCAGGGTGTGGCCTGCGTCTTCCAGCCATTGCAGGAAGGCTATCGCGCCTGGGCCGCCGGCTTCGGCGTGCCGAAGACGCTGAAAGGCAAGAAGCTGGATGCGACCTACGATTTCATCAATTGGTTCATGTCGGGCTGGGCCGGCGCCTACCTCAATCGCCAGGGCTACTACGCCGCGGTGCTGGAGACCGCCAAGGCGAACATGGAGCCCTACGAATGGGCCTATTGGATGGAAGGCAAGCCCGCGCAGAAGGACATCAAGGCGCCGGACGGGACGGTCTTGGAAAAGGCCGGCACCGTGCGCGACGGCGGCTCCTACGAGGCGCGCATGGGCGGCGTCGCCTGCTGGAACGCCGTCATGGACGAAAACGACTACATGGTGCGCAAGTGGAATGAGTTCATCGCGGCGTGATGATGGGATCGGAGGCCGGGGTTTCCCCGGCCTCTTCGCTCGTTGAGGAAAGAGGCGTGGCGAGCAGCGCCGCCAGACTGCCGCGCGCTGCGGCGGCCTATCTCCTGGTTGCGCCCTTCGCGCTGGTCCTGCTGCTGTTCTTCGTCCTCCCGATCGCTCTGACGCTCGTCGTCAGCTTCTGGAGCTACAACGAATATTCGATCACGCCTAGCTTCACCCTCGAGAACTACGCCGGCGTGTTCGAGGGATGCGTGAGCCGGCTGCCAGAGCTCTGCACCACCTTCAAGACCTATCTCTCCACGGCGAAATTCTGCGTTTCCGTGTGGGCGCTGACGCTCCTCATCGGCTTCATCGTGTCCTACTTCCTGGCCTTTCACGTCCGATCGCCCGCGGTTCAAATTGCGCTTTTCCTCGTCTGCACGATCCCGTTTTGGACCTCGAACGTCATTCGCATGATCTCGTGGATCCCGCTGCTCGGCCGCAACGGCGTCGTCAATCAGACGCTGACCGCCATGCGGGCGACAGGCGAGCCGATCGAATGGCTGCTGTATTCGGACTTCGCCGTGGTGCTGGCGTTCGTGCATCTATTCATCACATTCATGATCGTACCGATCTTCAACTCGATGATGCGGATCGACCGCCGGCTCCTCGAAGCCGCCCGCGATGCCGGCGCGTCCGGCTGGCAGACTCTCTGCAATGTCGTGGTGCCGCTGTGCAAGCCCGGGATTGCAATCGGCTCGATCTTCGTCGTCACCATCGTCATGGGTGACTTCGTCACCATCGGTGTGATGGGCGGCCAGCAGATCGCCTCCGTCGGCAAAGTGATCCAGGTGGAGACCAGCTATCTGCAGTTCCCGATCGCGGCGGCGAACGCCGTGATCCTGCTCGCGGTCGTGCTCATGGTGATCTGGGGCTTGACCCGGCTCGTCGATATCCGCAAGGAGCTCTGAGCGATGCTGAAGGAAGGGCGTCCTGCGTCGTTCTATTGGCTCGCAATCGTCTTCGCGCTCTTCGTGCTGTTCCTCTATGGGCCGACGATCACCATTCTGGCGCTTTCCTTCCAGGGCCCGGAGGGCGGGCTGACGCTGCCCATGAACGGGATGTCTTCGTTTTGGTTCGCCAAGCTATGGGCCGGCGTTGGCGTCATCGACATCTGGTCCGCCTTCGCTCGCTCGATGAAGCTCGGCCTGGCGGTGATGGTGCTCACCGTCATTCTGTGCGTGCCGGCGGGCCTTGCCTACCGCATGCGGTTTCGCGGCTCGACGGCGCTCTTCTACGTCACCATCGCCAGCCTCATCGTTCCCTCGATCGTCGTCTCGCTCGGCATCGGCTTCGAGTTCCGGCTGATCGACGAGGCGGTCAAAGGCCTGGCCGAGGCCTGGGATATCGACTGGTTGGCGGAGAGCTATACGACGGCGATGGGGCTTTTCACGTCCGCCCTCGGCGCGCATCTCAGCTGGACCTTGCCATTCGGTCTCCTCATCATGTTCGCGGTCTTCAACCGCTTCGACCGGCGCTATGAGGAGGCCGCCCGCGATCTCGGCGCCACATCCTGGCAAACCTTCCGCCATGTCGTGCTGCCGATGATCTTGCCTTCGGTGATTGGCATCGGACTCTTCGGCTTTACGCTCTCCTGGGACGAGATTGCGCGCACCAGCCAGGCAATCGGCGACCGCAATACGCTGCCGTTGGAGCTACAGGGGCTGACGACGACGGTGACGACGCCGGAGATCTACGCCCTGGGCACGGTGACCACCGCGATTTCTCTGGCGGTGGTGATGCTCGCATTGGCGGCCATCTCGCTCCTGCGCCGACGCCAGGCTCGGCACGGCTCCGATGCCGGCAAGGGATTGGTCTGAGCCCGCGCACTCTCGCCGGCAAGCCGCGGCAGCGAACGCGTCAGGGCGCGCCGATCGCTCCTGGATCCTTGGCCGCGCGTTGCACGAGGTGGATGAAGCCGCGCACGGCGGGCGAGGTCTCGCCGCGTCGGCAGGCGAGATTGAGCGGAGCCTCCGGCCGCGGGCTGCCTTTGAGGCGGCGATAGACGACGCCGTCCATCTGCAGGCCGCGCAGCGAGATCGGAACCACCGAGACGCCGAGGCCGACGGCAACGAGATTGAGCGTGGAGACGATGCGCGGCGCCTCCTGGCCGATTTGCGGGTTGAAGCCGGCGGCATGGCAGGCGGCGATGATGGTGTCGTAGAGACCGGGGCCGACCGGCCGGCGATAGAGGATGAAGGTCTCGGCCGCCAGCGCCGCCAAGGCGATTGCGGCATCGCCGCCGAGAGGTCCCGACGCCAGCCTATGGGCGGAGGGGAGTGCGACGACCATCTCCTCGCTGAGGAGCGGGTGCACGACGAGCCCGGACGGATCGGCAATCGGCGAGCGGATGAAGGCAGCGTCGATCCGCTCCGCGAGCAGCGCCTCCACCAGCTCGCCGGTGCCGGTCTCTTCCAGCGCCAGCGACACCAGGGCATGGGTCTCCCGGAAGAGACGGATCACCCGCGGCACGAAGGGCACGAAAGGTGCGGAGCTGGTGAAGCCGACGGCGATCCGACCCTGCTCGCCTCTGTGGGTGCGCCTGGTCGCGGCCCGGGCGTGCTCGACCTGCGCCATAATCCCCCTTGCATCGGCGAGCAAGGTCCGCCCGGCCTCGGTGAGCTCTACCCCGCGGGGCAGCCGGCGAAAGAGCTGCACTTCGAGCTCCCGCTCCAAGGCCTGGATCTGCTGGCTCAAGGGCGGCTGCTGCATGCCGAGCGCCTCGGCTGCCCGGGTGATGTGCCCGTGCTCGGCCACGGCCAGGAAATAGCGGAGATGCCTAAGTTCCATTATCCATATTTAACAGATATGGATATACTGCTCATCATATATTGGATTAATGGCAGACTTAGGCTCTAAGCTCGGGCGCAATCGCCAGAGGAGAGGCCATGCAGACCCACGAACCGGCGCGGCTGTTGACCGAGCAGTTCCTGGCCTGGCTTGCCGAGAAGCCCCGGAGCTATCGCGATGTCATGGAGGCCTGGCGTAGCTCCTGCCCCAGGCTCACCGTCTGGGAGGATGCGCTCGCCGACGGCCTGGTGCGCTATGAGGGCGGAGATAGCCGCCTGGTGCGTTTGACCACGCGGGGTCGTGCCATCCTCGCCGGCCAAAGCGCGCGGGAGCCGGTATGAGCCAGGATCGGCGCGCCCTTGCCGGCCGCGGCGTCCGCCGAGTTGGCCTTGCCGCCGCGCTTGGCTATGGTGGAGCCAACCACGTTCTATCAGTTGCTATGGAGGGGACCCCGTGACTGCCATCGGCCAGGACACGCTGAAGACGCGCCGTACGCTCAAGGTGGACGGCAAGTCCTACGACTATTTTAGCCTGACGGCGGCGGCCGAGGCGGGCTTGGGCGACATCGCCCGGCTCCCGTCCTCGCTCAAAGTTCTCTTGGAGAATCTGCTCCGCTATGAGGACGGGCGCACGGTCAAGGTCGACGACGTGAAGGCGATCGCCGCCTGGCTCAAGGACCGTAAATCCGACCGCGAGATCGCCTATCGACCGGCCCGGGTGCTGATGCAGGATTTCACCGGCGTGCCCGCCGTGGTCGACCTCGCCGCCATGCGCGATGCGATGACCGGGATGGGCGGCGATCCGACCCGCATCAATCCCCTGTCGCCCGTGGACCTGGTGATCGACCACTCGGTCATGGTCGACAGCTTCGGCAACGCCAAATCCTTCCAAGACAACGTCAAGCACGAGTTCGAGCGCAACCACGAGCGCTACGCGTTTCTGCGCTGGGGCCAGACGGCATTCCGGAACTTCCGCGTGGTGCCGCCCGGCACCGGCATCTGCCATCAGGTCAATCTCGAATATCTGGCGCAGACCGTGTGGACGAGCGAGGCCAATGGCAAGACCATCGCCTATCCCGATACCTTGGTGGGCACCGACAGCCACACCACCATGGTGAACGGCCTCGCCGTGCTCGGCTGGGGTGTGGGCGGCATCGAGGCCGAGGCGGCGATGCTGGGCCAGCCCGTCTCCATGCTCATCCCCGAGGTGGTCGGCTTCAAGCTCACGGGCCGTCCGAAGGAAGGGGCGACCGCGACCGACCTCGTGCTGACCGTGACCCAAATGCTGCGCAAGAAGGGCGTGGTCAACAAGTTTGTCGAGTTCTACGGCCCTGGCCTCGATTCGCTTACGCTGGCCGACCGCGCCACGGTGGCCAACATGGCGCCGGAATATGGCGCCACCTGCGGCTTCTTCCCGATCGACAAGGAGACCATCGCCTATCTGAACTTCACCGGCCGCGACCCGCACCGGGTCAAGCTGGTGGAGGCCTATGCCAAGGCCCAGGGCATGTGGCGCGACGCTTCCACGCCCGATCCGGTGGTGACCGACGCGCTCGAACTCGACCTCGGCACGGTCGAGCCGTCGCTGGCCGGGCCGAAGCGCCCCCAGGACCGAGTGTTGTTGAGCCAGGCCGCGAGCTCGTTCCAAACCGCGGTCAAGGAAATGGGCGGCGGCGAGCGCAAGGTGCCGGTCAAAGGCAAGAACTACGAGCTCAAGGACGGCGACGTGGTGATCGCCGCCATCACGTCTTGCACCAACACCTCCAACCCGGCGGTGCTGTTGGCCGCCGGCTTGCTCGCGCGGAACGCCAATGCAAGGGGCTTGCAGGTCAAGCCCTGGGTCAAGACCTCGCTGGCGCCGGGCAGCCAGGTGGTCACCGACTATCTGGTCAAGGCCGGATTGCAGGACGAGCTCGATAAGCTCGGCTTCAATCTCGTCGGCTATGGCTGTACCACCTGCATCGGCAATTCCGGGCCCTTGGAGGCGCCGATCGCCGAGGCAGTCGAAGCCGGCGATCTGGTGGTGGCCGCCGTGCTCTCGGGAAACCGCAACTTCGAGGGCCGGGTCAATCCGCATGTGAAGGCCAACTACCTGGCCTCGCCGCCCTTGGTCGTGGCCTATGCGCTCGCCGGCAGCCTCAAGGTCGATCTGGTCAAGGATCCCTTGGGCCAGGACCGGGACGGCAAGCCGGTTTATCTCCGCGATGTCTGGCCCTCGAACAAGGACATCCAAGGCGAGATGACGCGGTCCTTGAGCCCGGAGATGTTCCGCAAGCGCTATGCCAACGTGTTCCAGGGTCCGGTCGAGTGGCAGAAGGTCAAGACTGCGGAGGGGCTCACCTACTCCTGGAACCCGGGCTCGACCTATGTGAAGAACCCGCCCTATTTCGAGAACATGCCGAAGCAGCCGGGCAAGCTCAGCGACGTCAAGGGTGCGCGCGTGCTGGCGCTGTTGGCCGACAGCATCACCACCGACCACATCTCGCCCGCCGGCGACATCAAACGCGATGGCCCGGCCGGGGATTATCTGGTGGAGCACCAGGTGCCCCCGCCTGAGTTCAACAGCTTCGGTGCCCGCCGCGGCAATCACGAGGTGATGATGCGCGGCACCTTCGCCAATATCCGCCTCAAGAACGAAGCCGCACCCGGCACGTCCGGCGGCATGACCCGGCATTTCCCCTCGGGCGAGCGCATGAGCATTTACGAAGCCGCCATGCGCTACAAGAAGGAGGGCCAGCCGCTGGTGGTGTTCGCCGGCAGGGAATACGGCACCGGCTCATCGCGCGACTGGGCGGCCAAGGGCACGCTGCTCTTGGGCGTGAAGGCGGTGATCGTCGAGAGCTTCGAGCGCATCCACCGCTCGAACCTGGTTGGCATGGGCGTGCTCCCGCTGCAGTTCAAGGACGGGGCGACGCGCAAGTCCCTCGGCTTGACCGGCGAGGAGACCGTCGACATCGAGGGCATCGCGGCGGGCATCAAGCCCGGCCAGAACATCGCCGTCACCATCCACCGGCCCAATGGCGAAGCGGTGAAGATCACCGTCACCTGCCGCATCGATACCGCCGATGAGATCGAGTACTACCGCCATGGCGGCATCCTGCACTATGTGCTGCGCGGCATGATGAAGGCGGCGTGAGCGAGCGGAGATGGGGCTCCCGGCGTCGGGCCGACAACCCGCCAGGCTGTCGGCGCCGGCCTGACAACGGCCGGGAGCGGGTTTTTCAGGCGCTTTAAGAAGTATTCACCCTCCCCCGCCGGGCCCGCGGGGGAGAATGGGCGCATGGCCCAAGGCGACCCGCAGGCCCTGAGTTCGGCGGTCGAAACCTGGCGCTCGGTCGAGGCGATTTCCCATCCTCTGATCCGTGAGGTCGCCTGCCTCTGGCAGGCGAAGCGTCGCGGGCGACTGGCGCCGTCGCGCCGCGACCTCGATCCCGACGAGCTGCGCCTCTACCTCCCCAATATCTTCATGCTCGATGTCGTCGAGCCCGGCATGCGGTTCAGGGTTCGCCTGATGGGCACCGGGCTCGTTCGCGCCACCGGCCGGGACAACACCGGACGCTTCCTCGACGAGGTCTTGCCGGCTTCGCACTATCCCGGCGTGCGCGAGGAGCTCGACGACGTCGTCACCCGCTTCGTGCCGCGCTATGCCATCTCCAGCATGGCCTGGCAGCGGCGATCCTTTGCGCGCTATCACCGCCTCATGGTGCCGCTTTCCGACGATGAGGTGCGGGTCAATATCGTCTTTGGCGTCCTCTACATGATCGTCGACGAGCATGGCGGCATTCCGATTGCGCCCTTGAAGGCGGCGATCGAGGTCGCACCGCTCCTCCGCGCGCGCGTTCTCGAAGCCAGCCGGCCGGGCTGAGCTCAGGCCGCATTGCGGCGCGCCTGCTCCTCGCGGTAGAGCGCCATCTCCTCGGCAAACGCGCGGGCCACGCTCGGACGCGCATGCAGGCGCTTGTAGTAACCGGCGACCGCCGGGTACGGCGTCAAATCCATCTTGAGGTGCATGGCCCAGTTCAGCACCGCCGCCAGATAGGCATCCGCCACGGTGAAGCAGTCTAGGAGATACTCGCGGCCCTCGAGATGCGCCTCGAGACAGGCAAGTCGCGGCGTCGTCTTCTCCCGGGCATAGGCCTTGGCCCCCTCCGGGGCCTTCGGATCCAGGAGCGGGATGAAGACCACCTTGTGCAGCTCCGAGGCCCGGCGGCGCTGGCTCGGCTCGCTTCGGCGGTGCTGCATTCCCTTGCCATCCGCGCCCGCGCCGGCGAGTCCCGCGCCCAGCTCGAGCGGCTGGCTGAGGACGGCGTCGATCTGATCTGCGGTGCCGCCTCGAATCCCGGCCGGAAGCCTGTCGCGCGTTAGCCGCGCCCGGCGAGCTTCTTCAGCTCGCGGCCCATGAGGCGGAATTCCTCGCGGCGCTTGGTGCCGCGCCGCCAGGCAAGGCCGATTTTCCGGTAGGTCGCCTTGCCCTCCAGCTTCACGGTGGTGAGCTGGGTCCCCTTGGTGACGCCGGCCTCGATGGCAAGCTCAGGCAGCAAAGTGACGCCGAGCCCGTTGTCCACCATCTGCACCAGCGTGGTGAGGCTGGTGGCTTCGAACGGATCGAGCGCGGGCCGCGTGCGGAGATTGCAGGCATCGAGCGCGTGTTGCCGGAGGCAATGTCCATCCTGCAACAGCAGAAGGGTCTCCTTCTGCAGGCGCTGGGGTGCGACGCCGGGCGCGCGGGCCAGCTTATGGTCGGCGCGGCAGCAGAAGAAAAACGCATCCTCGAACAGGATTTCGCTCTCGACCTTGCCCCCATCGAAGGGAAGCGCCAGCAGCACGAGGTCGATCTCGCCCGCCTCCAGCTGCTGGATGAGCCGGTCGGTCAGGTCTTCCCTGAGATAGAGCCTAAGGCGCGGATAGAGCCGCCGGAGCCTGCCCAAGACCCGGGGCAACAGAAACGGTCCGATGGTGGGGATCACGCCCATGCGGAGGGTGCCGGCGAGCGGCTCGCCAGCGGACTGCGCGGCGCGCGTCAGGCTCGCGGCATCCTCCAGGATCTGGCGCGCGCGGCGCGCGGTTTCCTCGCCCGTCGGCGTCAGTACCACCCGGCGCTTGGTGCGGTCGACGAGCGGCGCCTCCAGCGTCTCCTCCAGCTCCTTGATGCTGGCGCTCAAGGTCGACTGGGTGACGTGGCACTGGAGGGCAGCCTTGCCGAAATGCCGCTCTTCGGCCAGCGCCGCCAAATGCCGAAGCTGCTTCAGGGTCGGGAGATTCACCATCGATTTTACCGATTAGAAATTCCGGAATTACTCATTGGCTCGATCGATAGATAAGCACCATATCGGCCCTATCAAGCCACCCAACCCCAGCCCAGGAGGACTGTTCGATATGCTGACCGTTGGCGACACGTTTCCGAGCTTCGCATTGAAGGCCGTGGTCTCGGCCGAGCCCAAGCAGGCGTTTTCCCAGATCGATGCGCAGACGGATGCCGGCAAGTGGAAGGTCGTCTTCTTCTGGCCGAAGGATTTCACCTTCATCTGCCCGACCGAGATCGCCGCCTTCGGCAAGCTCAATGGCGAGTTCAAAGACCGCGACGCCGTCATCTACGGCGTCAGCACCGACAGCGAGTACGTGCATCTCGCCTGGCGGCAGAACCACGCCGACTTGAAGAGCCTGCCCTTCCCGATGTTGGCCGACATCAAGCGCGAGCTTTCAAAGAGCCTCGGCATTCTCGACAAGATCGAGGGCGTGGCCCTCCGGGCGACGTTCATCGTCGATCCCGACGGCATCATCCGCTTCGCTTCGGTGAACGATCTCAGCGTCGGCCGCAACCCGCAGGAGGTGCTGCGGGTCCTGGATGCGCTGCAGACCGACGAGCTCTGCCCCTGCAATTGGAAGAAGGGCGAGCCGGTCCTCGAGGCGGCCTGATCGGCGTCGGGGCCGGGGTGGTCTCTCGCCGCGGCCTCCCCGGCCCCCGGCCCACAACCGGCAACACCCACCCACGCATCACTCGAAAAGGAATCCGACCGATGTCGCTCGAAACCCTGAAGG
Source organism: Pseudomonadota bacterium (assembly GCA_016195085.1). Taxonomy (NCBI): domain Bacteria; kingdom Pseudomonadati; phylum Pseudomonadota; species Pseudomonadota bacterium. The sequence goes on from JACQAG010000072.1 coordinate 66,431, forward strand.
ATCGCTTGCCCGACTACGCCAAGGATTTGAAGCTGAACCTATCCAGCTTGGCCACCGAAGCGAGCTTGACCGATCAGCAACGCGCCGGGACCTTCATCGCCGTCGCCCTCGCTGCCAGAAATCCCGAGGTGGTCGAGGCCTTGACCGCCCAGTTCTCATCCCAACTCTCCCCGGATGCGCTCACGGCGGCGAAGGCGGCTGCCGCGATCATGGGCATGAACAATATCTATTACCGCTTCGTCCATCTCTCGACCTCGCCCGACTACAAGACCATGCCGGCGAAGCTCCGGATGAACGTGATGGCGAAGCCCGGGGTGGCGAAGCCGGACTTCGAGCTCTGGTCCTTGGCGGTCTCCGCCGTCAATGGCTGCGGCATGTGCATCGAGGCGCATGAGCGCGAGCTGCGCGGCGCCGGCGTCACCGCCGAGCAGATCCAGGCGGCCGTGCGCATCGCCGCCGTGGTCCACGCGGTGGCGGCGGTGCTGGAGGGCGAGGCGGCGTTCCAGAACCGGGCGCTCGCCGCCTAGAGTCAGGAGCCGGGCCAAGCTTATCCGCGCGCGGCGGCAGGTACCGGAGACCTGCCGCCGACGACCGCGCGCTGTTGCGTTGCCCGGATGCTCGAGCGCCTCGGCGTTTGACACCATTCAAGAATATAAATTCTTGTTCATATTATTGGGATTATTCTAGTTTTACCCCTATTAGCCGCGCTGCGGCTCGGAGTTGTGACGACCATCACAGACTTTTGCACCGCAGCATCCGAAGCTTCATCGACCACACTGCTTGATCCGGCCTCCTCCGAATCCCCACCCGTCAACCCCCTTCCAGCAAGCACGATCGGACCACCCGAAGGCGCAGCGGCATGGATAGACCATCGGCAAGCCCCGCCGGAGCGACCTCGGGGGATGCTCCGCCGCAGATCGTATGGGTCGTGGGAATGCCGCGGTCGGGCTCGACCTGGGCCTTCAATGTCATTCGCTTGCTGCTGCAAGGCAGGAGCAGCTCAGTGATGCCGGAATTCATCATCCGCAATGAAGCGGACTACATAAAAATTGCAAACCGAGTGACGGCAAAACCGCGAAGAGACTCGGATCCAATTTGGCTGTTCAAGACGCATCTTCGCCTGGGCGGCTCGCTTCCCGGCGCCCAACTCATTTACACCCACCGCGATCCTCGCGACGTGTTGATTTCTTTTCAGCGCTTCATGCGCTGCAACTTCGACCGGGCTCTCGCGGAGGTCGTCGAGATGACCGCGACCTGCGACCATTACCGCTCGGTCGTTCACGTGCCAAAGCTCGATCTTGACTATCGCGACATCGTGGCCGACCCCCATGGCGCCATCGCCCGCATCGCGCGACACATCCGGGTCGACGCCGCGCCGGCGGAGATTGAAACGCTGGCGCGCAATCTCTCGAAGCCAGCCGTTCAAAGCATCATTGCCGCCTGTGAGGCCAAACTATCCGCGCTCGCCGATGCCAACCAGCCGGTCCCATCCGAGCTCTATTCGATTAACGCCGATGGAAGTGCTCGGGCGTTCGACCCGGTCACGGGCTTTCAATCGCGCCATGTCTCGGACTATGGAGACGGTGATTGGAGCCGCCTGCTTTCGCCGGATCAGCTCCGGCAGATGGAAGCACGGCTCGGACCGTGGCTCGAAGCAAATGGCTACGCCTAGGGAGGCTATCCACCTTCGCCATTGACATCGATCGATGGCTCCCTCAGAAGCTGAGCCGACAAACGCGGCCGGCGGTTCGGCTGCGTGAGATCAACCAGAGGGTTCCTTTAAGATGTCCGGGCCTGTCGTAGCGGTGGCTGGCGCCACCGGTGCCGTCGGTGTCGAGTTCCTGGAGTGCTTGCGCGAGCGGCACTTCCCCTTGTCGGATCTGCGCCTGTTGGCCTCGGCGCGCTCCAAGGGCAAGAAGGTGACGTTCAACGGCACCGAGCTCACCGTCGAGGAGCTGACCTCCGATAGCTTCAAAGGTGTGGATGTCGCCCTCTTCTCCGCCGGCAGCTCCATCTCCAGGAGCTTCGGGCCGATCGCGGCCAAGGCGGGTGCCGTCGTGGTCGACAATTCCTCGGCCTTCCGCATGGACGACGGCGTCCCCCTGGTCATCCCCGAGATCAATCCCGAGGCGATCGGGACCCATCACGGCATCATCGCCAACCCCAACTGCTCGACCATCATCGCCATCACGCCCCTATGGCCGATCCACAAGCTGAATCCGGTCCGCCGCGTCATCGCCGCGACATACCAGGCGGCCTCGGGCGCCGGGGCGGCGGCGATGCAGGAGCTGGAGGAGTCGACCCGCGCCTACCTTGCCGGCAAGCCCTACGCCAACACCGTCTTCCCGCATCCCTATGCCTTCAACCTCTTCAGCCACAACACCCGGATCGATCCGGCGACCGGCTACAACGAGGAGGAGACCAAGATGCTGCGGGAGACCCGGAAGATCTTCGGCGATCCCGATATCCGCGTCTCGGCCACCTGCGTGCGCGTGCCGGTCCTGCGCGCCCATTCCGTGGCGCTCACCTTCGAATGCGAGCGCAAGATCACGCCCGAGGAGGTGCGTCGCACCCTCGCCTCGGCACCTGGGATCAAGATCGTCGACGACCCGGCCAAGAACTACTTCCCGATGCCCAAGGACGCCTCGGGACAGAACGACATCCTGGTGGGCCGCATCCGCCAGGATGTGAGCGACGCCTCGGGCAAGTCGATCGCCATGTTCGTCGCCGGCGATCAACTGCTGAAGGGCGCGGCCTTGAACGCGGTACAGATCGCCGAGCATCTGGTCGGTTGAGGGATAGACCCTCACCCTGGGCCTCTCCCGGTGGAGAGCGTGGGGGAGCGCCGCGTCGTAACCTCTCCCATGGGGCTATGGGATTCACGGATCTTGGCCTTGGGTAGCAAGGGCATAGCCTTCCATCCTGGCGGCGAGCTGGTTCCAGCCGTCGCGCATGGTCTTGGGTCCTGGCGGTTTGTAGTAGCAGTTCCAGCCACCG